>JANPPB010000001.1:0-9478 GCA_031428295.1 Segetibacter sp.
TTCTCCTTCGGAGAGGGATTGAGGGTGAGGTCTTGAAAGCCGCATGGAAAAAAGAAAGTACAAGAGGGCGACGCAACGGAAGTTCAATAGTAACAAGGAGTTTGGCCCAAAAATTAAATCTTAAGTTGACGCACATGCGCCGTGGCTGGGACTATGTTGACCAAATAACTTTAGCTCGCCCCAAAAAAATAGAGCGACAATTTGAAATGCACCCAGGTTGATTAGGAGGAAAGGTATTTGGGGTAAAGTGCATTCATAACATTTATGCTAAAGCTATTATGGTATTTAATAAACTGTAGCCATACAAATAGCACATTAAAAAAAGCCATCGCAGGTAGAATAGCTTTTAGGAAAACAAAATTGTACGATTAATTTAAGGTAGCCAGATATTGCTTTACCTGTGCATGTAATTCGCTGCTTAAGGGCACCAATGGCAACCTAAAATGGTTTTCAATAATGCCCATCTCCGTCAAAAATGCTTTAACTCCTGCAGGATTGTTTTCAGCAAACATCAGATCTATACCTTCCAGTAATTTGTAATGAAGGCCTCTTGCACCAGCATAATCGTTTGCAAGGCACAGGCGCACCATCTCAGAAAAATCTTTAGGAAAACAATTAGCCGCTACACTAATAACTCCATCCATTCCGGCTGCAATAAGTGGCAGTGTAACATGGTCGTCTCCACTGCAAACCATAAACTCGCTGGGCCTTTCTTTTAAAATATGCATTGACTGAATCATATAACCACTGGCCTCTTTAATTCCGCCAACATTATCCACTTCATGTGCCAACCGCAGCGTTGTTTTAGCAGTAATGTTACAACCGGTTCTGCCAGGTACATTGTACAATATAACCGGCCTGGGACTGTTTTTAGCTATAGCTGAATAGTGTTGAAAAATACCTTCCTGCGAAGGCTTGTTGTAAAAAGGACATGTACTTAATATAGCTGTTGCTTTGTCCAAAGGAAAATCTTCAAGGTCTTTTAAAACCTCGCTTGTGTTGTTTCCACCAACGCCAACCACAACAGGAACACGATTATCAACCTTCTCGTACACAAAATTTATGATGTCTATCTTTTCACTTTTTTCAAGTGTGGGAGTTTCTCCCGTTGTGCCCAATGGAATCAGGTACTCAACTCCACCCCTGATCACAAACTCAAGCAATGCTTCAAAGGCATTAAAATCGATGGCACCTTTTTTAGAAAAAGGTGTAACAAGGGCAACACCGGTACCTCTTAATGTATCTTTTAACGACATGTATGTTTAGCTTGTAAAATGTAAGAGTTAATATTATTCGGGTAGTTCTTCCCAGAAACCCATCTTGCCAAATTTTTCTATTCGCTGATTTATGCGTTCGTGTGCATTGGTCTGTTTGAGTTCTTTGATAACCGGCAACAGGTGCGATTTTAAAATGGTTGCTGCTTCGTTATAATCCCAATGGGCGCCACCCAGGGGTTCAGGTATAATGCCATCAACTAAACCAAATTTATACATGTTGTCGCTGGTCAATCGCAACTGTTCGGCGGCTTTCTCTTTCATATCCCAGCTACGCCATAAAATAGAGCTACAATTTTCAGGCGAAATAACGGTGTACCAGGAGTTTTCCAGCATAAGCACTTTATCACCCACTCCAATACCTAAAGCTCCCCCACTGGCACCCTCACCAATAATCACGCAAATGACGGGCACTTTAATGCGAATCATTTCATAAATGTTCCGTGCTATGGCTTCACCCTGTCCGCGCTCTTCAGCTTCCATACCCGGAAAAGCTCCGGGTGTATCAATTAAGGTCACAATAGGCTTATTAAATTTTTCAGCCAGGCGCATCAGGCGCAAGGCCTTACGGTATCCTTCGGGGTTGGCCATACCAAAATTTCGCAATTGGCGCATTTTTGTATTGCTACCTTTTTGCTGGCCTATAAACATTACTGTCTCGCCATCTAACTGTGCAAATCCACCAACCATAGCTTTATCATCGCCCATATTACGGTCTCCATGTAACTCAACAAAATCTGTGGTCATTTTATCAATGTACTTAAGTGTATATGGCCGGTCGGGGTGACGGCTCAGTTGCACTCTTTGCCATGGGGTAAGGTGTTCGGTAATTTCCTTACGCTTTTCAATTATAGAGTCGCTAAGCTGTTTAATAGTGGAGGAATAATCAACCTTTTGATTCTTATCTGCCAACTTTTTTGTTTGGTCAATTTGTTCGTATAAATCTCTTATTGGTTGTTCAAAATCAAGGAACTGTCTATTGGGATATTCAGGCATACTTCGTTGGTTGAGCAGGTAAAAATAAGTATAGTAATTTTTTTAAGAAACTTTTGTTTGCAAATTTCATTTCTCCTTATATTTGCACTCCCGAAAACGAGATAACTCGTCTTGGGAAAGTTCTTTAAGAATGTTGAAGTTATAAAATAAATGGTAGCCGTTTTGTCACAGTCTCTACTATGTAAAGACGGGTTAGATTAAGGCAGTTGCTTTTATAAATTTTTTGGATCGGTAGTTCAGTTGGTTAGAATGCCGCCCTGTCACGGCGGAGGTCGCGGGTTCGAGTCCCGTCCGGTCCGCTTAGTAGAACAACAAAAATCATCAAATCCCTGCAAATACAATGTTTGCGGGGATTTTTGTTTTAGCACTTCACCAAAAAAACACTTTAAATCTTAGATAAAAAGTGACCTATTCGGTGACCTGATTTTAGAAAAGAAACAAAGGTCAACTAATCTTCTGAAAGCTTTTCTGGCACTGCATTTTAGAGCAAAATAAGTTTGGTAAAACCAACAGTATTTTGTAATCTACTAATGATATAAAACAGGTCACCAAATGTCAAAAACCTTTCCTCCGCTTCTATTTGAAGAAAGCAAAAAATCGACAACACAGGCAAAGCTCCTATCTATTGCCGAATTACTGTAGATAGTCAACGAAGTGTATTAACAATCAAACGAAATATAGAACCTTCCGGGTGGAACAACGAAAAGGGATATGCTCGTGGCACTACTGAAGAAGTGCAAAGCATCAATACTTATATAGATGCCGTACGTAATAAGTTGTACGAACATCAAAGAGAAGTGCTTGCCAAAAATGCTACACAAGTGGAATGTTTGAACCAATCAGGAAAGCTAAAAAGACAAAAGAAATATTAAACCAAGAATAGTATGAGTGACGAGCAAAGCCCGCAGGCAAACGAGATAATATTTTATAATACGAGATATTACAGGATGCAGGTAAAGTACGCCATGATGTAGCAATAAGATTAGCAGAAAAAGAGTATGAAAAATTCCGAATAGTACAGGAGAAGAATTTTGAAAGCGACTTTAATAAAGAAGTTAAGAAGATTACCGGCAAAGGCAAGAGCGATAAAGGGGAAAAGTAATTTATTAAGGCTAAATTAAAATATTCCTATAAGAAAATTCCTATCCGGGCAGTTGAAAATCGAAAGAAAGAAAATGTTACCCGGCAAACTACTTTATCACGGCATTTTAAACGCCAAATTCAATCTCCTTCGCAGGCTGTTTAACATAACTTCTGAATAGCTTATCCCAATAAGGTAATACCGAACTATAGTTGGAGTTGGTTTCCGATTTTATAACGGAATGATGTATGCGATGCATACGGGGTGTTACAATAAAGCGTCTAAAAAATAGGTCCCACCGCTCCGATATTTTTAAATTAGAATGATGGAAAACAATAATTGGGAAAAGCAGGACACTATGCACAAGAACTGCCGTAAGGCTAATGCCTAAGAGAGAAAATACAATGATTTTAGTAACATAAGAAAGCAGTAATTCACCGGTATGAAATCGAAGTGCTGTTGTACTGTTCAGCTTAGTATCTACATGATGAAACTTGTGAAAATACCATAAGAAACTCCATTCATGATTTATCCTATGCCACCAGTACATAAAAATATCTATAAGCAATACACCTATTACAATCGCAATGGAAAAGGAAAAATTAACCAACTGTAAAAGCCCAAAATGCTTGTGGTTCAGCCACTCCAATGCTTTCTGAAATTGCACTCCAACAACTGCTATTAATAGCAGGTTAAAAACACCAATAATGATATTTTTAAAGTCATGCTTATGGTCAATAATTTCTTTCCGTTGTGGTATAATGTGTTCAGCGAGATAGGTAAGTAAAAATACACCTGCAAGTGCATAAGGCTGTATGGTAATTATTGTATCATTTATTGCTGACATAAATTTTAGTTGTAAACTTTCTCTCCTTTATCTAACCATTGTCCCCAAAACCTGCCATAAGCATGAACCTTATTTGTTTTCTTATTATTTAAATCCACAAGGGTGTTTCCCTGGTTGACCCATTCAAAAAATTCCACCGTGTAAATTACTTACGTTACTATAACCGGCTTTCTTTAGCGTTTGCATTATTTTTTCACTACGTTTTCCTATTGAGCAATACACGATTATTTCACTTCCTTTAGCTACATTTTTTACCAGCCCCAAATCGAAATTGTAATATCCAAAGTAAACACCATTTCTAATATGACTTAAATCATATTCCTTTTTCTCTCTTGCATCTAACAATGTTTCGGTAGTTTTTCTTGTTGCTGCTTCATGTATAGTAAGCTCCTTTACATCATGCTTCAATATCAGCTTTAATACAGAATTAAAACTTCCATTGCTGACCTTCTTTTGTGCCCGTGCTTCAGAAAGACAAGACTTAAACCAATAGCCATAATAACGAATGATTTCATAGTTTTTAATTCAATGCTTACCGCAAAGTTCGTACAAATCAACCAGCTTAAAAGTTACAATAGCTACACCCACTATTTTACTTATATATGGTAACTTGCAGCACCATGGATAAAAACAATTTAAAAATACTTTTCCCAAATCTTGAAGAAGGCTTATACAAGGAAATACTTGAGCATGGAACTATTAAGGAAGTGAAAGCAGGAGAAACACTTTTGAAAGTAGGGCAAACCATACGTTCAACTATGCTTATCATAAATGGCTTAGTTAAGTTGTACAGGGAAGACGATGAAGGAAAGGAGTTTTTCATTTACCATCTTAATGCCGGTCAGGCTTGCTCTCTTTCTATGGTATGTGCAGCAAAGCATGAAACAAGTGAGATATTGGCAAAGGCGCTAACCGATGCAACGGTTTTAGCTATCCCACTTGAGTACATGGACCAGTGGATGAGCAAATACAAAAGCTGGTATCAATTTGTAATAACATCATATCGCAACAGGTTTGAAGAACTTTTAAAAACCATCGATGCAATTGCTTTCACCAGTATGGATGAAAGGCTTGAATACTACCTGAAAAAACAAGTGCAACAGCTTGGCAATAACCTAAAAGTTACCCACCAGGAAATTGCCAACGACCTCAATTCATCAAGAGAAGTTGTAAGCCGGTTATTAAAGAAGATGGAAGCAAAGGCATGGCTGGTCATCCATAGAAACTCAATTGAGTGGATAAAAAAAGATTAATGCCTCTGTGACTTTTATCACGGTAGCTGTCATTAATTGCCGTCACATTTGCATTATGGAAATAGCAGGATATATAGCATCCTTATTTATCGGAGTATCATTAGGTTTAATTGGTGGTGGCGGTTCAATACTTACTGTGCCTGTACTTGTTTACCTGTTTGCAATTTCACCTACAATTGCCATTAGCTACTCACTTTTTATTGTAGGCTTTACAAGCCTTGTAGGTGCTTTTAATTATTACCGCAAAGGCTTAGTTAACTTCAAAACAGTTTTACTTTTCGGTTCATCTTCCATCACTACTGTTTTCATTGCACGAAAGTTTATAATTCCATTCTTGCCCGATGTATTTTTTAGGATTGGCGCTTTTGAAGTAACACATTCATTATTTGTAATGGTTGTATTTGCTATACTCATGTTAGCAGCTTCGGTGTCTATGATTAGAAGCAGGAAGGTTGTAGCAGAAAAGCAAACAAAAGAAAAGCCCTTGCTGCTGGTAATATATGGAGTGCTTATTGGTTTGGTAACAGGTTTCTTAGGTGCAGGTGGGGGTTTTTTATTGATACCTGCATTAGTGATATTAATGAAGCTGCCAATGAAAGAAGCTATTGGCACATCTCTATTAATTATTGCTCTCAATTCGCTGATTGGTTTCTTAGGCGACATTGGTCGTCATGCCATTGAATGGAAATTTATTACAATAGTTTCTGCCATAGCAATTGCAGGCATTTTTATCGGCGGTTACTTTAACCAAAAGTTAAATGCCAACAAGCTAAAGAAAGGCTTCGGGTGGTTTGTTCTTATAATGGGTATTTACATTATTGTTAAAGAACTTGTTCTTTAATCGCTAAGTGACATTTATCACATCCAGCCCCAATTCATTGTAACAACCTCACAATATCAAATTCACCAATATGATTGCAACGGACAAAGCACAATAATAGATGTAAGAACTCCGGAGAAATATGCAGGGGAGCATTACTTTAATGCTATCAATATTTCTTTAGAGCAGGTAGCACAAAGGATTGATGAGTTCAAAGAAATGCCATGTGATTTAAGGTTAACTTTTTACGATAAAGTCAATTTTCGTTACATGGGTCATCTTGTTATCTTACTTCTTTTGATAGACCCTTACATAGTCCACTATAAACCTGTTGGGAAACTTTGTACCGGCTAAATCACCGCCGTTAATGCCACCCATTGCCAGGTTTAATAACATATAATGCGGCTGCTTAAAAGGATTAAGGCCCGTACCATCTTTGTTTACCAATTTGCTTAAGGGTGTTTGGTTTAGCAGCACTTCATCTACAAAAAGAGCTATTGAATTTTCATCCCAATCCATCCGCCATGTATGAAATTTTGAAGCCCACTCTTTACCACCCAATGAGTCGATAGCATAGGTATTGCTATACCACTCAGCCTTTCCATCTTTACCCAGGCAAGCTATGTTAGCTAGCAGCATCTTTCTATAATATTCCATAATATCAATCTCACCATTTGCGGGCCAACGGCCACCTACACCTAAGGTCCACCAGGCCGGCCACAAACCCGAACTGATATCTATCTTACCTCTCATTACAAAACGTCCGTACTGCCACGAATGCTTGCCCGAGGTGTTAATGCTTGATGACGTATAATTAATGTCTTTCCGGCTCCTTCTCCAATCCTTATTATTTGGCTCGTACCGTGGATTTGGTTTCACTTCCTTCCGGCTTTCAATTACCAATAATCCGTTTTTAATAAATGCATTATCCTCCTGGTACCACTGTGTTTCTTCATTACGTACAAAACCTTTCTCGTAACGCCAGTTGGTTGTGTCAGGTTTACCATCGCTATTAAATTCATCGGCATAAACCAGCTTGTAGCCGTCTGCCTGATAGGCATTAATAACTCGTTGCGTTTTACAACTGCACAAAGCAGTTACGAAAGCAGCAATCAGTAATATTTTATTTGCGAAGTACATAATGCATTATGGTTGTGGCGTCACAAAATAACAGTACAATTTAGTAACCCTGTATTTTGATGCATTTACCTTAAGATAAGGATTTCTTTTTTTTGAGGCAGGCGCTTGCCGAAAGAGTTTAAACCTGTTTATTGGATATAGATTTTTATAACGCAACAAAATACCAAAAAGGAAAAGCAGACATTTAAAGTATTTGCTAAAATGCAGCCTGCGATAAGCTACCCGAAGCCCATTGCAAAGCCACCAACCCCTTAAAAAATTTGGTTTTAAGTTCCAGCAACTTTTGTTTGGTCTCTAACAACTTATTCTCGCGGCTATTTAATAAAAACAGGCTGCTTTCGCCAATGGAAAACTTAACCTCTTCGGCCCTCAGCAACTTTGCATAATTTTCGTAAGCACCTTCATAAATTTTTACCTGTTCCTTTAATGTAAGCAACTGGTTAAAATAATCCCTCACCTTATTTTCTATTTCAAGTGTGGCCTGATCTTTCTGTAAACCGGTAGACTGAATTTTTATTTTAGCAATTTTATAATCGCCTCTACCCTGCCGTAAAAACAAAGGCAGAGCAAATTCAATCCCGTATTTATAATTGTTTTGAAACAGGTTTTGTCCCACACCTTTCCATGGCTCGTAGCCTTTGGTTAAAAAATTATAATTGAAGTTGAGCGTTGGCAACAGGCTTTGAAATTTTAACCGGCGCTCTGCTTGCAGGGCTTCCAGTTTTCTATCAAATGTTTGAATTTTTGGATGATTGACCCTTGCAGTCAGTAAAGCCTCTTCCAACGGTGGTATGGGTTGTTGTTGAATGTTTACAATATTCCAGGCAGTATCGGGAGTGATAGCTGAAGTAAGTTGATATGGCTGCTCCTTTTCCAACCACAAAAAATTACTTAACTCAAGACCCGACGCTAACCACCGGTATTGTGCTTCGCTTGCCAGAAACTGAAAGTTTTGTAATTGAGTTAATGCTTCCACGGTGTCAATGGCCGCCCTGTCCCCACCTATAAACGATCTGCGTACCAGGTTGAGGCGCTGTTCGTTTACAGCAATTACGTTTTTAAAAACATTGTAAACCTGGTATTCTCTCACCCAGTTCCAATAAGCAGATGCAGCATCGTACAACAGGTTGTTCAGTTCGTTTAACCGGGCGGCTTCGCTTTGCCTAACCATTATTCGGGCCTGCTGCAATACAGTTCTTCTTTTATCGGTAGCCAGGTTTTTTAAAAATGGCATGCTTACCCCAACATAACTTGTACGGCCTGCAGTTGCTTCACGGGTGAGCCTGTCGCCACCGTTATCTTCCAGGCCGGCTTTTACATCTACACCATACCAGGTAGGTATTTTTAATTCGGGATTAGTATAGAAATAATAGTTTTTACCATCAAAGGTCTTCTGTTGATTGTTTACATAAAATGCGGGGTCAAAAGCACCTCTTGCGGCAAGCTGGCTTGCTTTTGCACTGTCAACACTTAGGCTTGCCTGCCGGGCTATAGGGTTAAATTTTACAACAATGTCCAGTACATTATCTAACGTTAAAACCTGTTGCTGAGCACTAACAACAGAAGTTGTATTTAAGACAAATATCAATAACATGAAAACCAACAGCAATGATCTTTTTGCCCCGGCCTTTTGAACAGGACGGCTACATTCTTGGAGCAAGCAAGTGGGCCTCTTTAACACCAACCAGTAATTCTGCAGGTTCATTTATTTGTATTTAAGCGCTTTACAATTTGTTTGCTGATACGCTGCAATGGCATGTGTACAATTGTTATTAACCACGTAAACTATGCTACGTAACACGATGCCAAAAGAGATGGCGACGAACGGATTGCGACCCCGCAAAAATGACGGGGCAGGCGGCAACGATGAGGCCATAATAAACAAATGTTCGTAACCAAAAATGCTTCTGGTTTTTAATACAGCTTACTCTTTAACCAACTTTGACTTACTTACCGGCTTATAATAATCGGCCGGAAAGCCGTTGATCTGCCGCCACAACTCGTACCAAACCGGCACATCTTTTAGCAAAGCAAAACCAACTGCTCCGGTGCCAAGCTTTAAATCAG
>JANPPB010000002.1:0-4401 GCA_031428295.1 Segetibacter sp.
GATTATGACTTACAACTTGATGTAAACAGGAAGAAACTAAAACTAAAACATCGCATTATGTACTTTGTTGAAAAGCTTACAGGTAAGCGATTTTTTGAGTTTAAAAACTATAGGGTGATCGGCTAAGATTTTACCTGTAAAGGTAGACGAGGCTGTTACTTAATGCTTTCTAATGGCTAAACTTAATATCACTTTCTGCTAAAAACTTACTAACTCTTGAATTAAAAGGAGATAAGAAAAATGTAATTTTAAACAAATAATAATCATGATTTCACTATCCAAATATGATACTCTCGCAGATTATTACTTCGCCTTTTTAAAAAATCTGAATGCTGACAGTAAGCTTGACCTTATTTCGAAACTTTCACAATCCTTAAAAGAAACAGAAACGTCTGCCCAAATGTCTTTGGACTCACTTTTTGGTGCCTACAAATCTGATGATACTGCTGATGAAATTATAGCAGATATCAAGGCCTCCCGAATACCTAACAATCATATAGAAATGCCCCTTCCTTTATAATCCATTCTTGCATACTTCATTGCACTTTTAAAATAATTAAGCAGTGGTATCCATCTTTTTTTATGGCCGAATAAAATATTTCCATTCTTATAAAGAAACTTAAAAAAGGTCTTATCAAACGACCCGGGATGGTAGTGATTATGCCTCTTTATCTGCTGGATTAATTCACTTAAAAAATTCCGGTCTTTAACATGTAACACAGGTATAGTAGCAAACATACCGAGAAACTCAATTAGGTCAGGCTGACCTATAGATTGGCGCTTTCCGGTAAAGAAACTATTATGATCATGTATGCGGTGATGCACCAAAAATTCATCAATAGAAGCAATGGTTCCATAACACGTAGCATTAATAGCAATCCACCAATCGTACATCATGCCTTCGGGCACCGGCATAAATTTGGGTATCAGCTCCTTTTTAAACATCATATCGTGCCCGTTTATCTGGTTAAACATAAACAGTTTGCTGGTATCGTTGCCTTTGTAATGATGATGGAGTGATGCGCTTTTGTAGCGTAAGCGGCCATTTTGTAAGCGAACCGAGCGGGTATGCGATAGCAAAACCTCCGGAAACTGTAAAGATTCAACTTGCTTTCTTATTTTAGCTGGCATCCAGATATCGTCCTGGTCAGCAATAGCAATAACATCACCGGTGGTTAAGCCAATCGCTTTTTCAAAATTTTTATTGTAGCCGAGATTTTGTTCGTTTTGATAAAGCTGAATTCTGTCATCCTTTTTTTGCCAATCTAACAACCTGTTCCACGTATCATCAATAGACCTGTCATCAACTATAATTAGTTCATAAATTGGGTAATCCTGCTTTAAAATTGTATCAATCTGTTCGTTAATAAACTGTACGCCATTATACGTACACATAACTACTGATACTTTTACTACTGATTGCATTTAAAATTTATTGTCACTGATTTTTACAGTCGATCATGTAATGGTTTTTATAGATTGCCTACATACGGATGTGAAGAAAGTTAAACTACATTGTGAAACTTTTTACCAGTACCAATTAGGAAGTCTATGCATTTATTATATGTAACTTTTGGACCAAACCCTACACACCATCTTCAGGCTCAATTTTCTATATTTTCTTTTTGGGCTAAAAAATCTCAGCTAAGCTCAATAAACATAATTACAGACCAACCCGGCATGTATGCAAATATAAAAGATAGAGTAAATGTTATTTTGATTAATGAAGAAACATTGAAAAAGTGGAAAGGACCTTACGATTTTTTTTGGCGTATAAAAATTAAAGCCATTCAAAACATTTGTGAGCTGTACAAAAATGAACCGGTCTTGTACCTTGACACTGACACATTTGTTTTTGGTGATTTTGAAGCGGTGATTAAGGCGACGAAGAAAGGACAGGCATATATGCACGAAAATGAAGGACCGCTGGCAGAAAATAAGAGCAAGACCCCAATAAGAATGTTTAAGAAAATTAATAAGAAAAATTATAATGATATCGTTATAAACAGCGCACATTGCATGTGGAACGCTGGGGCAGTACTTACACCAAACACAAAAGACAATAAAGAAAGTTTGGTGGCATTGCATATATGCGATGAAATGTGCAGGCAGGGTGTAACACGAAGGCTGATTGAACAATTTGCCATATCAGTTGCCTTACAGGAGTCCTATGGTTTACTTCCCCTTGAAAATTGCATTTCGCACTATTGGTCAAATAAAGAAGCATGGAATAGCCTTATTCAACAATTTTTTATTCAGGAATATTTTAGTAATAACACTCTTGAACAAAGCATAGATAAATTTAAAGACTTTAATTTTTTGCAGCAACCGGTTAAACTAAAAATCCGGAATACCAATACGCGTTTAAAGGCTTTAGTTGATAAATTATACCCCGCGGCAAAACCTGAATATGCTTTTAAAAGTGCTGACAAAACAGTTGAATAATGAAGATAGCAGCAATAGTTATTTTATATTTCCCTGAGCCAGAGACTTTATCAAATATTGCATCATATATTAATCATGTAGACAAAGTATTTATTTACGACAACTCACCCACCTGTTCGTTTTTACATAATAAATTACCATCATCAGAAAAGATAGATTATGCTCATGACACTTTAAATCAGGGTATTGCCATCAGGTTGAATGATGGTATGCGAAAAGCTGTAGCAGAGCAATATGACTGGGTGCTTACCATGGATCAGGATTCGTTTTTTGAGCCTGACATGATTGAACGTTACTTAATATGCTTACAAGGCTATGCAAATAAACAAGAGGTAGCCATGTTTGGAACCCAATATGGAAGGCAGCAAAAAACTTTTAGTGCACAATGCCAACCGGAACAAATTCATGAGCTGATCACTTCGGGCACAATAATAAATGTTGATGTTTTTAAAATAGTTGGAGAATTTGATGAGGCATTATTTATAGATTCAGTAGATCATGATTATTGCATCCGATGTAAACAATATGGTTTTTTACTTATACAATTTGCTAATATTTTTCTTACACATGCCCTCGGTAAATTAGTTAAGGCCAGCTCCATTAAAACATTGTTTCTTGCAAAAAAGAAGAAATTCATCCACAATCCCATCCGGTGTTATTACATGTACAGGAACCTGCTTTACCTGGAACAGAAATTTAAAAATCAATCAGCTGAATTATTGGTAAGTGTGCGTTCAACTGCTCTCAGTAGTATTAGAAATTCCATTTTTTATGGAAGATATACGGTTAGAATAGCACAATATTTAATTGCTGCACAGTCCGATTTTAAAAAGGGAATAATGGGTAAATGCACCCATCGTTTTTAAAACCAGATACAAGCTTGATCTATGTACCCGGCCTTTTATGTGGTTGGCTTGTGAAATGAATATAAGGTTGCCACAATGGGTTTAATGCAGCCACCAATTGAGTTCTTTAAAAATAATTTATACTGGTATGATGCACAATTGTAAGTCAAACACTTATCAGTCGGTATTTTTATAACATGAAACTGTTACTCAGATACCTTCAACCATACAGATGGCTTATTTTACTGGCACTGTTTTTAGCTTCCGTAAACCAGGTTTTTTCTTTATTCAGTCCTATGATCATAGGTCAGATCATGGATAAACTGGCCATGCATCCACATACCGATGTTGCAGGTTTACCACGTAATGAGTCAACATACCTTTCAAGTGTTATGTATTTTTTAGGACTGCTGATAGGGACCGCCATGGTAAGCCGTATAGCAAAAGCGTTCCAGGATTATGTGGTAAATGTGATTATTCAGAAATTTGGAGCCAAGATTTTTACTGATGGATTGCGCCACAGCATGCGCCTGCCCTACCAGGAGTTTGAAGACCAGCGCAGCGGCGAAACCCTGAGCATTTTAACCAAGGTGCGGGCCGATACTGAGCGGTTCATTGGTTTCTTTATCAATATATTTTTCGGCATCATCGTAAGTATTGTATTTGTTACCATTTATGCAGCCAGCAAACACTGGAGCATTGTACCTACCTATGTTGTGGGCATGATTATTTTGGCGGTGGTTACCAGTATTCTGAGCCGTAAAATAAAAGTGATACAAAAGAATATTGTAAAAGAAACAACGGTACTGGCAGGCACTACTACAGAAAGCCTTCGCAACATTGAGCTGGTAAAAAGCCTTGGACTTACCGAACAGGAAGTAAAACGCCTCAATAATAACACCTATAAAATTTTGGGGTTGGAGCTTCGCAAGGTTAAAAGCATTCGTACCCTTAGCTTTATACAAGGCACGTTGGTAAACTTTCTGCAGCAGGTTATCAGCTTCACCTTATTGTATCTAATCTTTAAAGATTTCCTTACTCCAGGCCAGTTTTTAGCGCTGCAGTTTTATGGCTTCTTCATATTTGGACCTATGCAGGAGATGGGCAATAT
>JANPPB010000003.1:0-1801 GCA_031428295.1 Segetibacter sp.
GCGAGATGGAAATTTTTACATCGCAAACTGCAGCACTGGCTGCATGCTTTACCAATCGCTTACCCGAATTTGATGTGGTTGAATTGGGTGCCGGTGATGCCACCAAATCGGTGCATCTTTTAAAGCAACTGGTGAATCAACAGGTGCCTTTTACTTACTACCCGGTAGATATATCGACAGACGTAATATCGTTACTGCACCGTGAGTTGCCCAGGCAATTGCCCGCCCTGAAAATGCAGGGATTAAATGGTGAATATTTTAACATGCTGAATAAGGCCAAGACTTTGTCTGACAGGATTAAGGTAGTGTTGTTCTTAGGTTCAAACATTGGAAACATTCCATTGCAGGATGCAACCATTTTTTGCAGGCAATTGCGAGATAGTTTGGTGCCGGGAGATCTGTTGTTAATTGGGTTCGACTTGCAAAAAGATCCTCAAACCATATTGAATGCATACAATGACCGGGACGGTTTTACCCGTCAATTTAACATCAACCTTTTAGAGCGCATCAATAAAGACCTAAGCGGCAATTTCGATGTCAGCCAGTTTCTTCATTACCCAACGTACGATCCGGGTACCGGAGCCTGTAGAAGCTATTTGTTAAGCCTGAAAGACCAACAGGTGGAAGTGGCAAACCATAGCTTTAATTTTTATAAATATGAGCCCATTTTTATGGAGGTCTCTCAAAAATATACCATAAGTCAAATAGAGAACCTCGCTGTCTCCAGTGGTTTTAAGACCATCAATCATTTTTTTGATTCAAAAAACTGGTTTGTTGATGCCGTATGGGAGTGTGTGTAGATTAAACAAAAAAGAGTGATTACCACCACACTTTACTTATGCATAGCTCAATTCATGTTTACTTCAATAGGCTTGTTATAGGCGGTATCAACCCATTTTTGCATTTCGGTATTACTTAACCATTTTTGAAAAATACGGTTTGATAATACCGTGTTTAAGCCCGTTGAAAATGCCCAGCCCGGAATGTTATTTACAAAGCGGAAGATCTTTTCTTCGCGGCCTAAGCGCTTGTGTATTTCGCGGTCGTATTGGGTAAACATGTGTGCTCCATAATCGTTTTTCTCTATCGCACGTTGTATAAATTTCGAAGCTGTATAACCTGACAGCATTCCAGATCCAATTCCTTCGCCTGAGGTGGGACATACAATCGAAGCAGCATCCCCCAACAACATCCATCCATCACCATGCGCCTTTCTACGGCTGCCCGACATAGGCACACCCCACCCTTTTACGGTTTCCTGTGCAGTGGCATTTTTAAAACGCTCTGCTAAATATGGATCTGTTTTTATCAACTGTTCAAATGCCCTTCGAACATTAATATTTTTCTTCGCTATATAATTGCTGGCCATGCCATAGCCCACGTTTGCTTCGCCATTTGGCAAAGGAAATATCCAGAAATAAGAAAGCGGTAAACTTTTTGGAAAATATACTTCTATAAGATTTTCCTTGTGTAGCCCCTCCACACCCTTCCAATATTGACGAACTGCCCCGGCATAATTGTTACGGTCAATTTTACGCTCTCCTACATGTCGTAACACCACGGAATGATCGCCATCTGCGCCGACCAATAACCTGCAGGTAATTTCCACAGGTTGACCGTTTGATGCTCCATTTAACAGCCAGCCATTTTCTTGTTTTGAAATTTTTTCAATGCGGGTTTTTAAGCGCAGCTCAGCAAAACCGCTATCAATTTTACTTAGGAGCAAATTGTCAAAATCACTTCGCTTGCTTACAAAAAAAATGGGCTTGTTACCATGATCCTTCTGCCTGCTTTCAGCGCT
>JANPPB010000004.1:0-1502 GCA_031428295.1 Segetibacter sp.
TAAATGGCAATAAGATTATTAAACAGAGTCCCTAAGGAGGGACAAGAGGAAATGACATTTGTGGACCACCTGGAAGCCTTACGGTGGCATATTACCAGGTCGCTGTTAGCTATCATCATTATAGGTCTCGTCATTTTCTTAAATATCGACTGGATATTTGATTACGTTATTGCAGGACCCCTCCAAAACGACTTTATAACCTACAAAAAGCTTTGCGCATTAGGTAACTGGTTACACCTGGGAGATTCGTTTTGTATGCCTCCCATTACTATTAAAATGCAAACCACTGCCTTCAGCAGCCAGTTCATGAGCAGTATAACCATTGCGTTCATGGGAGGCTTTATAGCTGCGTTTCCCTATATATTCTGGGAGTTTTGGCGATTTGTAAAACCAGCTTTAAAACCATCAGAAGTAAAGCATGCGCGGGGTATCATCTTTTGGGTATCGTTCTTCTTCTTTACAGGTGCTGCATTTGGTTATTTTCTATTGGGTCCTTTTACTTTTAATTTTCTCGCAAACTATACCATAGGCAAAAGCCAATTGCTTGAGGCAAAACCCACTCTGGACGATTACCTCGACAACCTGCTCAACCTTATTCTGGGTTGCGGAATTGCTTTCGAATTGCCTGTATTATCGTATGCCCTCACCAAAATTGGATTAATAACACCTGAGTTTTTAAAAAGTACCCGCAAGTATGCCATTGTGGTAATCTTAGTAATATCTGCTGTAATTACGCCCAGTCCCGACTGGACCAGCCAATTATTGGTATTTGTACCTCTTTACCTGTTGTATCAATTAAGCATTGTTGTTTCTAAAAGAGCTTTTAAGCAAAACGAAGCAAGAGACAAAGAAGAATGGGATTAATTGAATATAACCGGCAACTTTTATAGCTAACCTGGGTTTAACATTGCGTGTTTAGTTAGATGGTTTTATGGTACATCGGTATTTCCGGCAACCATAAAACTCAATCTTTTATAAACACGTATGCTAAACAAACAAACCCACTTAATATGAAAGCTATCTGGAACCAACAGGTTATTGCTGAAAGTAATGAAACTACCGTTATTGAAAACAACCACTACTTCCCTGCCTCGTCTTTAAAAAAGGAGCATTTTAAACCTTCATCTACACATACCACCTGCCCATGGAAAGGAGTGGCATCTTATTATACCATTGAGGTTGATGGCAAGGAAAATAAAGATGCTGCCTGGCATTATCCTAATCCAAACCAGCAGCCGTCAATATAAAAGATTCTGTAGCTTTCTAAAAAGGCGTTACCATCCAACCATCATAAGTATGAAACACTTTGATGCAATTATAATAGGATCAGGGCAGGCCGGTACTCCATTGGCCAAAAAATTAGCTGAGGCAGGAATGCAAACCGCTTTGGTAGAAAAAAGATGGATTGGTGGTACTTGTGTAAATGATGGATGCACACCCACTAAGGCTATGATTGCCTCGGCCCGTATGGCTTACACAGCACGCAAAAGCAGTACGCTGGG
>JANPPB010000005.1:0-5734 GCA_031428295.1 Segetibacter sp.
TACATATTTCTGATCTCCTCGTTCTCATAAATCTTATGTTCCATGGCTTTTTCCACGTTCAATATTTTGCCACGCAATGGTAAAATAGCCTGGAAACTTCTCTCTCTGCCTTGCTTTGCAGTACCGCCTGCTGAGTCTCCCTCCACCAGGTACAATTCAGTTTTAGTAGGGTCGCGTTCTGAGCAATCTGCCAACTTACCCGGTAAACCACCTCCGCTTAAAACGGTTTTACGCTGTACCATTTCGCGGGCCTTTTTTGCAGCCACACGTGCCTGTGCTGCCAAAACTATTTTCGAGATAACGTTCTTTGCTTCGCGGGGATTTTCTTCCAGGTAAATCTCCAGTGCACGGGCAACAGTAGTTTGTACAATACCGCTAACCTCGTTGTTACCTAATTTGGTTTTGGTCTGCCCCTCAAACTGGGGCTCAGGTACTTTAACTGAAATGATGGCGCTTAATCCTTCCCTGAAGTCATCGCCCTCAACAACCACCTTTGCTCTTTCGAACAAGCCGTTCTTGTCGCCGTAGGTTTTAAACACCCTGGTTAATGCCTGCCGAAAACCCGTAACGTGGGTACCACCTTCAATAGTGTTGATGTTATTTACGTAAGAGAAGATATGCTCTTTAAAATCATCGTTATAGGTCATAGCAACCTCTACCCCTACGTTGCTTACCGGATCGTGACCTTCAACAAATAAAGTGCTGGGAATTAAGGGTGTTCTATGTGCGTTTTTATCCAGCATTTCAACAAACTCCACAATACCGCCCTCGCTGTAAAAATTTTTAACGTAGGGCTTTCCTGCCTCATCAATGTCGCGGAGGTCGGTTATGTTAATGCTGATTTTGCGGTTCAGGTAACTCAACTCTCTAAGGCGAGCTTCTAAAATATCTTTATTGTATTCTGAAACGATGAAGATGCTATAGTCGGGCCAAAAGCGAACGGTTGTTCCTGTTGTTTCCGAGGTTCCAATTTCGCGAACAGGATAGGCAGGTGCACCGCAATGATATTCCTGCTCAAATATTTTACCCTCACGCTGAACAGTAACATGCAACGTGGTACTTAAGGCGTTTACGCAACTAACACCCACCCCATGCAAACCACCACTCACTTTATAAGTGTTTTTATCAAATTTACCACCGGCGTGCAGCACGGTCATTACCACTTCAAGTGCACTGCGGTTTTCTTTGGTATGAATGGCCGTAGGAATACCCCGTCCATCATCGCTTACGCTTATAGAGTTATCCTCATGAATAATGACATTTATATTTTTGCAATAACCTGCAAGGGCTTCATCAATACTATTGTCAACTACTTCATATACAAGATGATGCAAACCTTTAACGCCCACATCGCCAATATACATGGCGGGCCTTTTGCGCACTGCTTCCAATCCTTCCAAAACCTGTATGCTGTCGGCACCATAATTTTTATTTTGGGCCGCCGCATCGTTTACGATTTCTTCACTCATAAATGCTTGATTTACCTGCGATTTGATTGATTTTTGCAGGTGCGCAAAACTAAGGAATTTTAAGGGTTTAATGGCTTTAAAAAGCAACGTTTTCGCATACCCTAAGAGCACTGTATTTGAGGCGATAAACTCTTTGTAAGTATTGGTAATAAGTAATGAATTTGTAAAATTTCCCCTTAGTCTTCTCTAAGTCCAATAATTAGAAGTGTATACATTAAATTTGCACTATTGTGCTAAAACCTCTCGACATATTAAAAATTGCCAGCCAGGAAATGGTGGATCCTTCAATGGATTTGCTGTACCACAAAGAGCAGCATATACCGGGTTCAATTCAATACTCTATTAAGCGATATTTTGCCCAGCACAACCTTACTGCAGATGATATGGGTATGATGGTGTATCACTATCATACCAGTAGACCTGAGAAAAATTACCTTGAGTTAAGGTATTGCAGCATTGGAAACAGGTATTGCGAGGAAAAGAGTTGTGCCCGTTGCCATGAATTACCCACTAATAATTGTGGTGGAAAATTGCAAACCGTTGATGTATACACTTTTCATTTTACCTCAACTTTTTTGACCCAGTTTACCCATAATGTAAAACTGAGTAACCGAAAAGATGAAGTGATTGCTTTTAAGCATCCATCTTCGTTTACCAAAACCTTTCCTGTTTGCGGCCGTAAGCGCAACGTATTGGATGCTATGTTAAATCATAGTTACACCGGAAGCCTAGAAAATATATTTGTGAATGCCAAAATTCATGAGTTGCTGTTATACAGCCTTGAATGTTTGGTAGATGAAAAGGAAGAAGGTTTTTCGTGCAAGTTTTTGGCTAATGATCTTGACCGGGAAAAGATTTTGAATGCACGTGAAATTTTATTGAAGCACATTGGTGATCCCATCACCATTAAGGAATTAAGCCGCAAGGTGGCTATAAATGAATGTTACCTGAAGAAGGGTTTTAAAGAAATTTTTGGAACTACTATTTTCGATTTCTACCAGCAACAAAGAATGGAGCATGCAAAGTATTTGTTGTACGAAAAAGGATTGAGTGTAACCGATGTTTCTGCTTTATTAGGCTATTCTTCTATCTCCCACTTTTCTACGGCTTTTAAAAAGCATACGGGGTTAAAACCTTGCGAATTGTTGAACCCTCAAACAAGCAGGGCTGTTTCGTAATCAATTCAGGTTGTCATTTCTTTTTGTATATAGTGATACCAACACGGTCAATGTGTTCAGCTAAATGGCGATCGGTTATTTTATTGCGATCTAAAATGTCAAATTGATAAGGCATTATGGTTTCTTCATTAAGGCAGTAACTCACTTCATTAATCACATTGTGATTTACTTGTTTTCCTTTGATCGCAATATCAACATCACTGCCTTTTTTATAAGAGTTTTTAGCACGGCTGCCGAAAATTAGTGCCTCTTCAATAGCCTCTTGTTTTTTCAGGATATCAATTATGCTATCAAGGTCCTGCTGTAACAATCCAAATTTGTTATTCATTGCTTTTAGCTTGTAGCGTTGTAATTAATTGTTCGAATAATGGGAAATAAGTTTGCCGTATTAACCATGCGATTTCTGTCGCAGTTATCTCATCGTAGGCATGTGAAGTAAGATTGCGATCTTCCAGTATTTTAAGCCATTGATGGCCATTATCTATTAACCCAATTTCAAAAGCCTTTTTTATACTTTCTTTTGGTGATTTAATCTCAGGGTAGCCCTGGTCTTGTAAATAATCTTTCATAGTGTTCCATGCCAACTCAAAGCTCATCTCAAAAAATTGAATGATACCGGCTTTTTGTACAATATCAGGATTATTAATTTGTATAGCTGACTTTAAATGATTAAAGGCCTTGCCGAAATTTTGTAGCCTTTGTTTCCACCGGACATCATCCATAGCTCGAGTTTTAAAAATGATGAAGAAAGAAACAAATTACATCATCTCTTCTAAACTTTCTTTAGCAGCATTGATGGTATGATTGAGATCGTCGTAAGTAAGTGCATTATTTAAAAAGTAGCTTTCAAATGCTGAAGGTGGCAGGTACACATTTCGCTTTAGCATAGCATGAAAAAACTGTTTAAACCGCTCATTGTTTGCTGCTGCAGCAGATGCAAAATCAACCACCGGCTTTTCACTGAAATGAACACTGATCATAGAGCCGAATTGGTTGATGACGTAAGGCCCTCCCCATTCTTTAAAAACTATGTTCAAGCCATCACGCAGGTACATTGTTTTTTCCTCAAGTTGAGTATAGAGGGATGGGTTTGCTTTTAATTCGCTTAACAAAGTATACCCTGCAATCATTGCGATAGGGTTGCCGCTTAATGTTCCGGCCTGGTACACATTACCCAATGGCGATATGTGCTGCATGATTTCTCTTTTACCACCAAATGCCCCAACGGGCATGCCTGCACCAATAACTTTTCCATAGGTAATTAAATCGGCCTGTACGCCTAATCTTTCCTGTGCACCGCCCGCCGCCAACCTAAACCCGGTCATCACCTCATCAAAAATCAATACAATTCCTTCTTCATCGCAAATTTCTCTTAGGCCTTCGAGGAACCCGGGCTGTGGTAAAATACATCCCATATTGCCTGCAACCGGTTCAGTAATAATACAGGCAATCTCTCCTTTATTTGCAGCAACTAATTTTTTAACAGCCTCGAGATCGTTAAACTGACAAGTTAAAGTATCGTTGGCTACACCTGCAGTTACGCCGGGTACGGTTTGGATATTTAACGTTGCCACTCCACTGCCTGCCTTAACTAAAAAGCTATCTGCATGTCCATGATAATGTCCTTCGAATTTTATTAATTTATTACGACCGGTATATCCACGGGCAAGACGTAATGCACTCATGCAGGCCTCTGTACCGCTGCTTACCATCCGTATTAAATCAACATTAGGAACCATGCTTATGATGAGTTCTGCCATCTTAATTTCAAGCTCGGTAGGGGCACCATACGAAGTAGAGTAGGCTGCATATTCCTGAATTGCTTTAACCGTAGGTTCGTATGCATGACCCAGGATCATGGGTCCCCAACTGGCTATGTAATCAATGTACCAGTTTCCATCTACATCGTAGAGGTAAGCGCCTTTTGCGTGGCTTATAAAAATAGGATTTCCCCCTACACTTTTAAATGCCCTAACGGGTGAGTTTACACCACCCGGAATGGATTGCTGTGCACGGGAGAAAAGGGATATGCTGTTGTTGATCATGGTGAATTTAAATGGTGAAAAGTGAAACGTGAAAAGTTAATGAGGCAACATTTTCGATAACATGCTAAACGTTTTATTTGTTAGTTCGTTTAAATGTGAAAGATTGTAACCTTCAAAGTATTTTAATTCATTGGCTACATCAAAAGCAGCATCAATTTCTACTAATGATCCTCTTGATATTTCAAAAAATCTTTTTCTTTCTACTTCAGATTTCCGCGAACTGCCTTCAGCAATATTTAAGACTACAGAAAGTGCAGCTCGTCTTATTTGTTGAACCATATTAAATCTTTCTTCATTAGGAAGAATTTTAGATACTTTATAACACTCTATTGCAAAATCTTTAGCTGCCTTGAAGACTTCAAGCTTTTGATGATTTAATTGTAAAAACATTTTTTATTACAATATATACAAACCAATAAGAATTTTTTTTCCCGGTTTCACTTTTCACCTTTCACGAGTTTATAATCCTCGCCGCATCTTTTGCAAAATACGTTGCTATCAAATCAGCTCCGGCTCTTTTAAAACAGGTTAAGGTTTCGATGATGGCTTTGTTTTCATCTATCCAGCCCATTTTTGCTGCGGCTTTAATCATGGCATATTCACCGCTGATGTTGTAACAGCTAACCGGCACATCCACGGCATCTTTCACTTCTCTGATAATATCCAGATAGCTTAAGGCAGGTTTTACCATAACAATATCTGCACCTTCTTCAACATCCATTACAGCTTCCTTCACTGCTTCAATGCGATTGGAATAATCCATTTGATACGTTTTTTTATCGCCAAAGCCCGGCGCAGAATCCAATGCGTCTCTGAATGGCCCATAAAAGCAGGAAGCATACTTTGCACTATAGGCCATGATTCCTGTACGGGTAAAATTATTTTCTTCCAAAGCCAGCCTGATTGCACCAATTCTTCCATCCATCATATCGCTGGGTGCCACAAAATCGGCACCTGACTGTGCATGGCTCACACTCATTTTTGCAAGCACCTCCACTGTGGCATCATTTAAGATTTCATTATTTTCCACAATACCATCATG
>JANPPB010000006.1:0-3360 GCA_031428295.1 Segetibacter sp.
TCTTTTTAACCGTATCGGCTAACCTCTCAGCCGACAATTCAGTTACAGCAAATCAACTTCAAAAAACAAATTTTACCGACTACAAAAACCTGGGAGGAAATGACACCATACATTTTGCCTCATTTAAAAACCAGGAGGCATTCATCGGGTCCTACAAACAATTTCTAACACCCTCTGTAAAAGCACGAATAGTCTACTTCAGCCATAACTCACATGTGGGGTTAAGCTTTTTAATTGAGCAATATTTAGGCAGCAATAATCTTTTAAACAGTCGATTGGGTATTCCCATCATTCTCATCAATAGCAAAAAAATACCTGCACTCAATATTGAGATGCAGGTAAACTTTTTTGACATAACCCACCAAATCAGCACTGCAAATAAGTTGGGAAATAAAACTTCAATAGGTGTAGGAATTGGTTTTCCTATGAGCAGGCTTATGTACTAAGGCTAAATGGACAAGACTACAATTCTTTAATCTTAATGTCTTTCCATCTTACTTTAATGCCACCTCCATCATGTATTTGTAAAGCTATAAAGCCCTCACCCTTACCTATTTTTTCATCTGTAAAATCTACCATCTGGTGGCCATTCAGGTAAGTGGTAACCTGATCGCCATTGGCTACAATCTTTAATTTATTCCATTTGCCAACTTTTAAATATTGTTCGTCTGCGGGCTTTGGTTGAATAAGCCAGTTACGGCCGTAACTCTCATAAATACCACCCGTATGTAAATTTAGAGGGGCCACCTCAACCTGCCAG
Source organism: Segetibacter sp. (assembly GCA_031428295.1). Lineage (GTDB taxonomy): Bacteria > Bacteroidota > Bacteroidia > Chitinophagales > Chitinophagaceae > Segetibacter. Next base: position 761 of record JANPPB010000006.1, read on the forward strand.
CCACTAATCTTTACCCCTTCAATTCCCGACCTGATAAAAACGCCACTATTGCCATTGGCCTCCTGCTTAAATTGTAGGTTTAATTCAAAATTTTTGTAGTTCTTATTGGTTGACAGGTACCCGTATTTTTTGTCTGGACCGCTTTCACAAACCAGATTTCCTTTGTCAACATACCACTTTTCAGTACCATGCACCGTCCACCCGGTAAGGTCTTTTCCATTAAAGATTTTTAAGGTCTGCGAAAACAAATGAGTTGATAAAACCAGGCCCAATAAGGCAAGAACAATTTTTTTCATATGCGAAATTTTTTGGAAGTTATGGATTAACACAATAAGGCTAACATGTCCTCCTGGATTTTAAAGTAATATGTTGAATTTAAAAAAGGCGGAATTTTATTTGTATACCAGATATGAGGGCTATGTTAATGCTGGTATCTAAAACGAAAACCCTTAAAAAATTATAAGGCAAGTAATAATATTTGGTAGATCGATTGTTTCTTCATTAGATTGCAAAAAAAATGGCCCCTCCGTAGAAACGGAGCGACCTTTAACGATTGCTTGCCATATGAAAATCTTAAATATTAATGTTGTGCTGACTGTTACAGCTTAGTTTGAGAATTTTCGGCCTTTATCGATTGCTTTACGATTGCCTGCCATATGCTTTTCTTTATTCTCTATGTAAAAGTAGTTTGAGATGTTTTATCATCACAATCAACTTATTAAACAAATTATTATAGTTAAACAGTTTCTATTTTGTTAAAATACTTAACAGTACTGCATTTCAGGCAAATCCCTCCATTATGTCCAACAGATTTTCCGACCCTTTATTTCAATTAGTTCATTCCCTGGAGAAGGCGGAAAAAAGGAATTTTAAACTTTACATTAAAAGAAGCTCAGCTAAAGAAGACCTCAAAATTATACGCCTTTTCGATGCGCTTGATAAATTATCCGAATACGACGAACCTCTTCTCTTAAAAAAACTGGAAGGCATTGAGAAGCCGCAGTTATCTAATTTAAAAACCCATCTCTACAAACAATTGCTGGCAAGTATACGGCTGCTTAAAAGCTCCGACAACCTCGATTTGCAATTGCACGAACAGTTAGACTATTCCCGCATTCTCTACAATAAGGGCTTGTACCTGCAAAGTCTTAAAATACTCGACCGCGTAAAAGAACTTGCCCTTGCTTACCACCAGGATACTGTATTGTCGCAGGTAATCTCGATGGAAAAAAAAATTGAAACCCTGCATATCACACGCAGTATGCAAGAAAGATCCGATCGGTTAACACAAGAGGCTTTGGATGTAAATGACCGGCGTAGAATGATTACCCGCCTATCGAACCTTGCCCTGCAGTTATATAGCTGGTATATAAAAAATGGGCATGCACGTAACGAGAAAGACGAGCTTGGAGTTAAGAAATTTTTTAAAGAAACCCTTCCCTCCCATGCTTTTAAGCAAACAGGTTTTTACGAGAAATTATACCTGTACCAGAGTTACAGCATGTATGCATTTATAAGGCAGGACTTTTTAATGTACTACCGCTACAACCAAAAATGGGTGGATCTTTTTGAAGAAGAACCTGCTATGATTGCCGTTGAAATGAGCCATTATTTAAAAGGCTATCACAACCTGCTCAATGCACATTTCGACCTGCGCAACTACGAGAAATTTGACGAAGTGCTTAGAAAGCTTGAAAAATTTTCTCAAACCGATCTTGCTATGGAGCACGATAACTTTCGCATACAAACCTTTGTTTACATAAACAGTGCAAAAATTAACCAGCATTTTATGTTGGGTACGTTTAAAGAAGGTTTATCGCTGGTGCAATACATCGAAGAAAAATTAAAGGAGTATGCCTTGTACCTCGACAGGCACCGCATATTGGTATTTAACTACAAAATTGCTACGCTATATTTCGGCTCCGGCGACTATAGCACTTGCATTGACTACCTGCAAAAAATTATTAATAGCCAGGTTGATTTGCGCAGCGACCTGCAGTGTTATGCCCGCCTTCTGCACCTGATGGCGCATTACGAATTGGGAAATGCAGAGATAATAGAATCCCTGATTAAGTCGGTATATCGCTTTATGGCTCGTATGGAAAATCTTACCATTATAGAAGAGGAAATGTTTAAGTTCCTTCGCCACTCCTTCTCTGTACCTGCCCGTAAATTAAAGGTGGAATTAGAAAGGTTTCTTGATAAAATAAAGCTGTTTGAGAAAAGTCGTTTTGAGACAAGGGCCTTCTCTTACCTCGACATTATTTCCTGGATAGAAAGCAAGGTGCATGCAAAACCTATGAGCGAAATCATCAGGGAAAAATACATAAGAAACAAGCGCAGCCTCATTTACAATAAAAATGTAGCATAGCTCCTTTCCATTTTAAGAAAAAGTGTAACCAAAAAATATACTTGCCTGATTTTTGAAACATCTTTTATCTTAATTTCATCACTCACCAAAGAAAAGGAGGTATTCATGCAATCAACAGATCAATCATGGAAACCTTCGGTTAATATCGCTTAACCGGGTTACTCCATTAAATAGTTCTGCTGGCACAAGCAGTGCCAGGGCCACCAGCAAAAACTGGTGGCTTTTTATT
>JANPPB010000007.1:0-1522 GCA_031428295.1 Segetibacter sp.
GGGATTACTGTTGCCACCTAATAAACGATGCCATTTGGTTGCCTTTGTTTTCATAAACTCAATATCTCTTCCCAATAACACACCACCTATTGCAGTACCATGGCCATTTAAAAATTTAGTAGTTGAATGAAAAACAAAATCGACTCCATACTTAAAAGGCGATTGCAAATAAGGGGTAGCAAAAGTGTTGTCTACTGTAACCAATAAACCATGAGCCTTTGCCAGTTTAGTGACCTCTTCTATGTCAACACATTGTATGGTTGGATTTGCAGGTGTTTCAATGTGTACCAGTTTTATAGCAGGTTCCTTTTTTAAAAGGTCTTCTGTTATAGTCAGGTCACGCAAGTCTGCCACAATGGTTTCAATACCATTTTGTGCCAGCACTTTCGTAAGTAACTCGTAAGTGCCACCATATAAAGAAAAATGCGTAAGTACTTTATCGCCGGGTTTTAGGTTCGATAAAAACATGGTGGACATTGCTGCCTGTCCACTGGCATGTAAAAGGGCCTTCACTTCAAGCGGTGTGCCATCATCGTTATTGATACCGAAGGTTTCCAAACTTGCTATAACATTCTCGGCATCTGTAAATGTTGGATTGCCCCACCTGCTGTAAATGTATCCGTCCTGTATGCCGGCAAAGCGTTCCATACCCTGGTCGGCGGTATCGAATGTAAAGGTTGACGTAGCGTAAATTGGTGTAAGATGCGCCGAATTAGGATGCCGGTTTTGATTGCCATGAATGGCTATTGAACTAAACCCCGAGTGTTTAAAAGATTTACCAAGCATATCTATTGAAGGATTATTTAATTTGCAATAACTAGTTTATTATTCAGCGGGCAAAGATAAAAGTATCCATACCAAGTGAAACAAATTGTTACACAGTACGCAACCTACAATCTATGGGCAAATATTGTTTTCATAGATTATATAAAGAAGTTGACCTATGAGCAGCAACATGCATTTGCAACTTCAAGTTTTCCTTCGCTTTACAAAACTATTGTGTACATGTGGCAAACGGAACACAATTGGTTAATGCGTTTGCAGTTTGATGAAAACATTCCGGTTGGCGGGGGAGAGGCAACTATATCTTTTGATGAAGTTGCGGTTGCTTTGTTAAAAGAAAGCACCAATATTAAGGAATGGATTGAGAAAGTAACCCCCGAAAAAATTGAACATGTGATAGCTTATCAAAACTCCAAAAGGGAACAATTTAAGCAACCTGTTTTTCAAATATTGCTCCACTTGTTCAACCACCAAACATACCATCGCGGACAGTTGGTTAGTATGTTTCACCAGTTACAACTTAGTAACATTCCCAACTCCGATTTTATAAGCTGGAGCAGGATGCAGAAAAAGACTATAAAACTGTAAGCCATATACACCAGGCAAGTTTAATTAGAATCATAAGCCCATTTAACATAGGTAGCGCCCCATGTAAAACCTCCGCCGAAGGCAGCCAAAACTAAGTTGTCGCCTTTCTTTAATTGATGCTCCCAGTCCCACAAACAAAGGGGTATGGTGG
>JANPPB010000008.1:0-3341 GCA_031428295.1 Segetibacter sp.
GGAGGGTATTTTTAAATTGGTGATGGAGCCAGTGGTTCCCGTGCAACTGGTTGCCTTTATGATCCGTTGACTGGTATCTATCTGTATACCACCCGTCACATCAATGATAAAGAATGCTGACACAATTGTATCGCACAGCGAGGCATCTTTATACTTTAACCTGTATTTGCCACCCGGCACATTCAGTAAATCAAAAGTGGTCGCAATCAAAGCTCCTGTTGAATCTTCCCACCTAAAGCTCGACACACCACTGTCATTTTGGTAAGTAATATTGGTGATAGATCCGTTGGCCTCGCCACAATTACTCGGTTTAATAAGTACATTATTAGTTACTAATGAAGGCCCAACTTTATCCAGTATGGTAAAGGGTCCAAAGTTGGTATAGCACGTAGTGTCTTGCCACAAAAAAAGTTTGTAATAATAATTGCCGGCGGGTAAATCCGTAATTCTATTTCCATAATTCTGCAATAATTTGCCGGTACTGTCCAGCCAGTGCGGTATAGTTTCGGCAGACGTTTTGCCATTTAAAATAACCTGCCCCAGGCTTTTACCGCAACTGGTATTTACTACAGAAAAGGTGCTGTCAACAGAAGGTTTGGGCAGACTGGTTAAGGTAACAAAGGGTGAGTAAACCGGGCAAGAAGACAGGCTGTCTTTTACATAAAAACGATACTTTCCTGCGCCAAGATTGTATACTGAAGTATCCCTGCCAACAATTTTTCCTGCTTCATCTTCCCAATAAAAGGTGTTGCCCTTAATAATCTTAATGCCTTTTATGTAGCCGTTCTTAAATCCGCAGGTGGCATCCCTTTGTTCAATATTTTGCATCGAAAACTTGGGACCATAAAACTCCCCTGTAGTACCCGATGGCGTGGTTGCCGTAGCAGAAATTTTACCGCTCAAGGCGCCGCTGTAATTAAAGTTTCCATTAGCATCGGCGGTAACAATAGCCAATAAAGTTTGGCCGTTCTCGCAAAGCTCAGTGCAGACCGTGGTAGAAAATATTTCAACTTTGCTCAATGGCATGGACTTTCCTTTAAGGTAGTTGGCGGTAAGCTCCTCAAACGAAACAACAGGCACATCCGTCAGCCTGTTGTAACTAATTCCTTTTCTATTGCAATAGAAACTATTGTTTGAAATAGTAACGTCTTTTGTTCCCGAAATAAGTACGCCATTGGTATAACCGTTTATCGTGTTGTTTCGTATAGAGATGCTGTCTTTTTTTTCGCAATTACCCAGGTATATGGCGGAGGCAATTTCGCCGGGAGTTATTGCTGTATTAAGCGAACCGATATAGTTATTACGGATAGTGATGTTTCCTTTTATGTCGGTGATCCATATCTTATTGGTCGCATCATCTTTGCCGATACTGTTGTTTTCAATTACAATATTTAAAAGCGATTTGGTACCCATGTACCCGCCAATGTAAAAACCAATTGTAGAAAGCAGTGGGCCATTGTAAGCATCAAAACCAAAAAAATTATTTTTAAAAATAATGCTATCGCCTGCGGCAGAAAGCGGGATGTACCAATTGCCCACATTAACAAAGGCATTACCAATGCGGTTGCCCTCATTAACTGCATCGCCTCCGAACAGCAAATTTCGGGTAGCGCCAAAGGCAAGGTTACTGGAGCTATAATCGGGCACGTTGCTGGTATCCATACCAAAGCGGTTTGCCTGTATTTTGATGTTTGTGTTTTCGGTGGAATCGCCTGAGAGTTGCCAGGGGTTAACAATAGAAGTCCGGTTGTTTGAAAAACAATTGCCTTTTCCAGGCTTGCCTAACGTAAAATAACCGGTGTTGCGTATGCTGATGGCAGAGGCAAAACAACTAAGAGAACCAGCAGTAAAATCGGAGAACCACAGCCCGTACACTTCAATATGTTGTGCTCCATTAATATACAACCCACTAATACACCCCAATGCTTTTATCTGTACCCTGGCCTCGCTTGTGCCAAAAGGTTTAGACGGCTGGGTAGACCCGTCTATTACCAAATTTGAACTGGCTATCAGGCTGTTGTTTATGGTAATGGTAGTTTGGTCTAAAGGCAAGTTGAAGGCAATGGTGTCGGTTGTAGTTGTGCCGTTTTGGGCAGCAGCGGCAAAGGCCTCATAAATGCTTCCAGGTCCACTTGTTCCATTGGTAGTAACCAAAAAAGTAGCGGCATAAAGGCATGAAGGAAGCAGCAGCAGGAAGGTTGAAATAGCCTTTTTCATAATAATGGAGACACAATATTCCTGTTTTTATTAATAGAACGCTACACTTGGGGGGCTTCTACCTTATTGCTTTTGAAATTAATTTTTTTTTAAGTTTGAAAGGATAATAACCCCTGGTGATTAAACCGGTTGCAAACCTTTAATCATTTGATGAATTCGCAAGTTGTTTATTCCTTTAGTGGCGGGGATGTAATGAATTAGAAAAAAGAGTGTACCTGACTGTTTAAGGGGATTGGATGGATTTGCCATTATTAGGTAAACAATTGAGGCTGGTATGATTTTATCACATCTCATGTAAACAAAATTTACATTCTTATGGACTTCATTAAAACAACAGATACCGCAACAGGCGAGCAGGTAGAAATTTCTTATAAAGATTATGGTCATGGCAGGCCGATTGTTTTGATACATGGCTGGCCACTTAGTAAAGAAATGTGGGAATACCAGATTGAGGACCTGATTAATGCCGGCTTTCGTGTTATAAAGTACGACCGCAGGGGATTTGGTAAGTCTTCAAAACCATGGGGCAGCTACGATTACGATACACTAACCTCAGACCTGAACACCATTATGGAAGAACTCGATTTAAACGATGCTATTCTATGTGGCTTTTCGATGGGTGGAGGCGAAGCAGTACGTTACCTGAGCCAGTACGGAAGTACACGGGTTTCAAAATTAGTGTTGATTAGTGCTGTTACCCCTTACCTGCAACACAGTAACGATAACCCTGATGGTGTACCGGCAGAAGTTTTTGAAGAAATGATGAGCCAGATGAAAGCAGACCGCATTGGCTTTTTAGACGAATTTGGGAAGAACTTCTTTGGTATCAATCTGCTCAATCATCCTGTTAGTGCGCCTTTGCTGGATTACTACCGCATGCTGGCATCTGTAGCTGCGCCACGGGCAACACAACAATGCGCCATATCATTTGCAACAACTGATTTTAGGGAAGACCTGAAAGCCATCAATATTCCAACTTTAATTATTCATGGAGACGATGACCAAATAGTGCCCATAAAAGTTAGCAGCGACCGCACTGCCACTATGCTACCTCATGCAATTTATAAAGTGTACGAAGGGGCGCCCCATGGTTTATTTTATACGCATAAAGAACAACTGAATAA
>JANPPB010000009.1:0-12417 GCA_031428295.1 Segetibacter sp.
AATATTGGCATGTTCCGACAACTAAACATTTTCATCAAATAATTATATGAAACAGATTTCTGTAAGCAAACCGGTTAAAATCTTTTGGCGATTGGTATTAATCGGTTTTGGCTTTGTGGTATTACTCATACTTTTTGCCAATTGGGGGTTCTTTGGAAAAATGCCTTCCATCGAAGATCTCGAAAATCCCTCCGCTTCGTTAGCCAGCGAGGTAATTGCAGATGATGGAACGCTTATGGGTAAATATTACCTGGAAGATCGTACTAATGTTGAGTTTAAAGACATTAACAGTAATGTGGTGCATGCCCTGGTAGCCACCGAAGACGAACGTTTTTATGAGCACAGCGGAATTGATGCTTTCGGTCTTGCAAGAGCTATAGTTAAATTGGGTAGAGATGGTGGCGCCAGTACCATAACACAGCAACTTGCAAAAAATTTATTTACCGATTATAGCCGCAACCCTTTCAAAAGGATCATTCAAAAAATCAAGGAAAGCATCATTGCTATAAAACTCGAAAGAAATTTTACGAAGGATGAAATTATCACGCTCTACCTGAATACCGTACCATTTAGTGATAACGTGTATGGAATTAGAAATGCTTCAAAAACCTTTTTTCAAAAAGAACCCGACAGGCTTAAGGTTGAAGAAGCAGCGGTAATGATTGGTATGGTAAACGCTCCTACTTTATACAATCCGCGCCGCAATCCCAAGCTGGCACTGGATCGCCGGAATACGGTGATCGATCAAATGAAGCGTAACAAATTTGTTACCGAAAGCGAAGCAGAGGATTTAAAAAGAAAAGCAATAGTCATCAACTTTAAAAAGCTGGATGAGACGGCTGGTCTTGCCCCCTATTTTAGAATGGTATTGGGTGAGGAAATGAAGAAATGGTGTAAGGCACATACCAAACCTAATGGCGACAATTATGATCTGTATCGCGACGGTTTGAAGATTTATACCACAGTGAACCCACGTATGCAATTGTACGCTGAAGAAGCCGTAGGCAAGCATATGAGCTACATGCAGAAAGTTTTAAACTCGCAAACCAATATTAAAAATGGTAAGGTTTGGGACGGTCATGCCAATGTATTGGAAGCTGCAATGAAAGTGAGTGAGCGCTGGAAAAATTTAAAGCGTGACGGGCTGGATGATGAGGAAATAAAAAAGACTTTTTATAAGAAAACACCCATGAGGGTGTTTGCCTGGAACACCCGCCGCGAAACGGATACAACCATGACACCGTATGATTCCATTAGGTATCACCGGCAGATGTTGCAGGCAGGCTTTATGGCTATGGACCCATTAAGTGGACAGATCAAAGCCTGGGTGGGCGGTATCGATTTTAAAACTTTTAAATACGATCACGTAAACATCAATACCAAAAGGCAGGTAGGATCAACCATAAAACCGTTGTTGTATAGTCTTGCCATTGAAGAGGCTGGATTTACACCAAATACTACCGTGCAGGATGTGCAGCAAAACTTTGGCAGCTATGGCCTGGTGCCGGCTACAAGTACTACCTGTACCGGTAAAAGCATGACCATGTCATCAGCCTTAACATGGTCGAGAAACTGTGCTACTGCTTACATTATGAAACAATTGGGCAACAATGCCAACGATGGACCCAAACGTTTTGTAGATTTTTTAAAGAGGTGTAACCTTCAGACCAAGATAGAACCATATCCATCAATAGCTCTTGGCAGTTGCGAAATTTCGCTATACGAAATGATGCAGGGCTACAGCATGTTTCCTGGTAGAGGCTTTAATTCTAAACCATTATTAATTGCACGTATTGAAGACAGGAACGGAAATGTATTGGAGAATTTTATTCCAGCACAACGCAAGGAAGTTATTAGTGAGGTAACGGCGTATTCTGTTGCTTTAATGATGCAAAATGTAATTAACAATGGTACGGGCCGCTCTATGTTAGGTTATGGAGTTGAAGGAGAAATTGCAGGCAAAACTGGTACTACCAACGATAACAGCGATGCATGGTTTATGGGTTATACGCCGCAATTGTTAGCCGGTGCATGGGTGGGATGCGATGATCGTTTTATCCGTTTTAACAGCACCGATATTGGCCAGGGTTCCAGGGCTGCCTTGCCTATATGGGCCTATTTTTATAGCAAAGCTTCTAAGGATAAAACTTTGGGTATAGATAGAAGTGCCAGGTTTTTAAAGCCTGAGAATATGAGCAACGATGTTATTTATGATTACCTGAATAGCTCGAATAATGTATCGCCCGGGGCACAGGGTGAAGACATAGGTAATGGCAGCTCAGAAGATTATAATATTCCCATGGATGCAGTGCCCGAAGAAATTGGCGCTGAGAGTGATTTGCCAAAAGAAAAAGTAAAACCCGGAGTGCCTACTGAAGAAAAACCAGTAAACCCCACTACAGATAAGCCAGCCCAGGTTGAGCCTGAAAAGAAAGAAAAGAAAGGGTTTTTGAGAGGAATTTTTGGTGGCAAAAAGGACAAGAATAAAAAAGAGGAAACTGAAAAAACAGAACCTCCAAAAGCTATCATGCCTAAGAAACCGTAACGTTCAAAATAGTTGACCCTAAAACACCCGCTCCAAAATTGAAGCGGGTGTTTTGTTAATATCAGTTCTAAAAATGCCATTTACTGCCCTTGAGCAAGGCTGTACATTTTCTTTCCGTCACAAGAATTCAACAACTCGGTTGAACATACTTTAAAGTCTTGTGCAAGGCGTTTGTATAATTCAATAATATCAATTTGAGTTACCGGTGCATCGCCAATGCTTTCAAAACGGCAGGCATAGGTATTAACCAGGTTGGTAAATATGCTGCCCTTTGGCCATACCTGGGTACCACGGTTGCTGATGGTTACCAGCTTAAATAAATTCAAAGTGTGATTGAGACATTTTTCAGCCACCATTGTCGGTTGCTCATTGCTCTCAATAAACATATCAACACCAACAATCACTTCCTGCGAAGTTTCCAAGTTTTCCATCATTGAGTTTTGGCTGATAGTAAACAATGTAGGCGTTGCAGGCATGTCGGCCAGCAGCGGCTTTGGATTGTGTTCAGGCTGCTTGCCAAAATTTGCAATAATAGTTTCAGCAAAATCGGTGGTATTTACTGCGGGCTTCGACTTGTCACCAAAATCACCGGTGTGTATTCCCTGCTCTAAAGTGTACAGTAAAGCATTTTCAATTGTAGCTGCACCCGACATTAAACCCAAATGCCTTAGCATAGTGATACCGCTTAATAACAAGGCGGTAGGGTTAGCAATATTCTTGCCTGCAATATCCGGCGCTGTACCGTGTACAGCTTCAAAAATTGCAATATGATCGCCAATGTTTGCAGATGGTGCAAAACCTAATCCCCCAACCAATCCGGCACACAAGTCGCTAATGATATCTCCCTGCAAATTGGTCATTACAATTACATCAAACTCATGCGGACGCACTACCAATTTCATTGCAAGATCATCTACAATTATATCGTCTGATTTCAGCTCCGGGTAGTCTTTCGCTATTTCGTAAAACGTATCCAGAAACAACCCATCAGTTAGTTTCATGATGTTGGCTTTATGGCCACAGGTTATGCGGCGGGTACCCTTCTTTTTAGCCATTTCAAACGCATACTTTATTACCTGCATGCTACCCGGCTTTGTTATAAACCTACGGCTTAGCGCCACATCATGCGTAAGCATATGCTCAATACCACCATAAGTATCTTCTATATTTTCGCGCACCATGGTTATGTCTATAGCAATACCTGCTTTTGAAAAAACGGTATCCACCCCATGTAACGATTGAAACACCCGGTTATTAGCATAAGTATTCCACGTTTTACGTGCAGTAACATTTATGCTTTTAACGCCTTTGCCTTTGGGGGTTTCCATTGGGCCCTTAAATAAAATTCCCAGTTTTTCAATGGTGCCCTGCGCTTCGGCTGTCATTCCATTGCTATAGCCTTTATCAAAAACCCATTTTCCCATATCCACCAATTCATACTGCAAGGGAAGGTGTGCTGCATCAAAAATGTGCATTACTGCATCCATAATTTCGGGTCCTATCCCATCGCCTTTTGCTACTGCAATTTTTGTCATGAATTTTTTTATTTTAGGTTGAAAAAATGTGTGACAAAGGTAAGGATTGGCTTTTCACAGTATTAGTGGAAAAATGATTCAGAATGAAATGAATAAAAGTTACGGAGAGGAAAAGCCATATGGCAGCAAATGATAAATGAATAAAGTTAATCCCAGAGGGATGGCCGTATGGTAGCAAGTGAGGAATGAATAAAATGTAATCCCAGAGGGATGGCCGTATGGTAGCATGTGATATTGAATAAAATATAGTCCCAAAGGGACGACCATTTGGTAGTAGCAAGTGAGAAATGAATAAAATGTAATTCCAGAGGGACAACCGTATGGTAGCAAGTGAGAAATGAATAAAATGTAGTCCCAGAGGGACGGCCATTTGGTAGCAGGTCAGAAATGAATATAATATGGTCCAGAGGGACGGCCGTATGGTAAAGAATATATATGCAAATGGTGTAGTACCCGAATGCATTGTCATTAACTTAAGGAATCATGTTACCATTCAGGGTGTAAGGGTTTGTTGAAATGAGTTGCTATAAGTGTGGTTCAAGCTTAATCCCCGAAGGGATGTTATGATTATAGATCTTCAAAAAAATATAAGCATAAAACTCCGAAGGAGTGAAATAAAATATCTCTAACTCTTAACCTAATGTAATTGCACTTTCAGACTTTTTTTATAGTTATCCTGCGAATATTTGAACGCATCATCCCAGCATGTTAAAAGTTTGAAATACTTGTTTTTAGGTGTGGGTATTATGGCAAAATTTGCGTGGTAAAGTCTTTGCATTAGTTAATCTAAGTGGTTTGCTTTTTCATTATTTTTACCAAAAGCCTCCTGTATGATCACAAAAATTTCCGAAGGCGTTCAAATTAGTGTTGAAACTTTTTACCAGTCAGACTACAGTAATCCGGGAAACAACGAGTTTATGTTTGCTTATCGCATCACCATCGAAAATCATAACAGTTTTTCGGTAAAATTAGACCGCCGTCACTGGCATATTTTCGACAGCAATGGAGAATATCGCGAAGTGGAAGGCGAGGGTGTGGTGGGCCAGCAACCTGTAATTGCGCCAGGTGAGCAGTTTCAATATGTTAGTGGATGTAACTTAAAAACCGAAATGGGTAAAATGTTTGGCAAGTACGTTATGGAAAACCAAAACAACAAACAGGTTTTCGAGGTTAACATTCCTTCTTTCGAAATGATCGTGCCTTTTAAAATGAATTGAATTATGTAAACCGTAAAGTCCGGCAGGCTCTATTTAGGTTTATACTTTGCTTCTTCAAAAATCTTTTTCGGGTTCATACTCATCAAATCTGCCAACGATACCTTGTCATTATTTGCCACCCATTTTTTTACGATTTGCCATCCAACAAACTGGCCAATAAATCCTGGTGAAGCTTCACCTAGTACTGCCGTTTTGGGTCCATCTGTCATATAATCTTTTGTTATTGCCGGGTCGTTTGAAAACAGCAGATCGTTTTGTAAAAAAAACGACCAGATAAAAGCCTCGTTCTCGTAACTCCCGTTCAATTGCACTGTTGAGTAGCCTGTTTTAATAGAATCGGCAGTTTCAGGCAATATTCTATCCAATACGTACAATCGTTTTCCAGCCTCAATCATCTGCTCTACCAAAGGTCTTCCTGCACTGTTATCAGGGTACATATCGCTGATTATATTCTTTAAACAGCCGGCTGCAATGTAAGAAGGAGCAAATCTTTTAGAAATGTATAAGGGGTACAATTGTTGCCCGGCTTCGCTTTGATATAACGGAAAATTTTCACCCATATACAATTGCAATCCTATTGCTATGGCATCAGTAGTAAGAATGCTACCATAACTGTTTATCGGGCCAATAAAAGTGATGACTTTTTTAGGCATGTTATATTGAGGGAAATAATATTTTACATGTTTCAATCCCTCTTCTATTTCTTTGGTAACGGGAGTAAAATTCTTAAATACCTGCTCTGCAGAATCTGCAACAGGCTTATAACTTTTAATAAATGAAGTAACCTCTCGTTTTACAACATCGGTACTATCTGGCTGAGCAGGTAACGCAAGAATATTGAATAAAAAATCCTGCAAAAAATCCGGGTACTTTTCATGTAATTTTTGAAGGCCGGCATCTATTTGCAAAGTATCTATTGCAAAAAAATCCTTTTCAAATCGCTGCGACTGAAAATCAATTTTTATTGCTGATACATTGGGCTCATTGCTATCCCGGCAACCTGAAATCACAATCATTATAAAAAGTCGGAGAAGCAATTTTTGCATAGCCTGAGGTTTGCGGCAAATTACATTAAGGCGTTATACTTTGGCGTTATTTGAAACTTAATACTGAAATTTGAAAGATGAGAATTGCACTTGCACAACAGAACTATCACATAGGAAATTTTGAAGCCAATACACAAAAAATAATAGCGGCAGTTGAAACTGCCCGCCAGCAAAAAGTTGACCTGATTGTGTTTAGTGAGTTATCAATTTGCGGCTATCCTCCCCGTGATTTTCTTGAGTTTAACGACTTTATCAATAAATGCTACCAGGCTATCGATGCTATAAAGGAGCACTCAGAAAATATTGGAATATTAGTTGGAGGACCGGCACGCAACCCTCAAGTATTGGGCAAAGATCTTTTTAACGCAGCTTTTCTTTTGTATAACAAACAAATAGTTGCCGAGGTACATAAAACCTTGTTACCTACTTACGATGTATTTGATGAATACCGCTATTTTGAACCTGCATTTAGCTGGAACGTAATTGAGTTTAAAGGGCGAAGATTGGCAGTAACTATATGCGAGGATATCTGGAATATTAATGACAATCCTTTGTACCGCACCTGCCCTATGGATGAGTTAATTAAGCAGCAGCCAGATGTGATGATCAACCTAAGTGCGTCGCCTTTTGATTATATTCATTATGAGGAAAGAAAGGCGGTTATTAAGGCCAATGTATTGAAGTATAAACTACCGATGTTTTATTGCAATGCAACAGGTAGTCAAACTGAAATTGTATTTGATGGTGGTTCGCTCATCTTTGACAAACAAGGAACCATATGTAAGGCTTTACCTCTTTTTCAGGAGGCTCTGGAATATGCTGATCTTTTAGATGATGGAAGCATTACACCCTGCGAAGAACATTTGTATACCCCAGCCGGAGATTTTAAACCCAATCCTCTAAAGTTTGATTCTGAAAGAAATATTGAATTTATATACAGGGGACTGGTGCTGGGCATAAAGGATTATTTCAACAAAATGGGTTTCAGCAAAGCTATACTTGGCTCTTCGGGAGGCATTGATAGCGCAGTGGTTTTAGCTTTGGCCTGCGAAGCATTGGGAAATGAAAATGTTCGTGCTATCCTTATGCCTTCTCCTTACAGTACGGGTCACTCGGTTGATGATGCATCCAGGCTTAGTGAAAACCTTCAAAATCCATATGATGTCATCCGAATTAATGATGTGTATGAAACTTTTTTAAAAACGCTGGAACCTGTTTTTAAAGACACTCCTTTTGGTCTGGCAGAAGAAAATATTCAAAGCCGTTCACGAGGTAACATTCTTATGGCTATAGCCAATAAGTATCATTACATCTTACTAAACACCAGTAATAAAAGTGAGCTTGCCACAGGTTACGGAACGCTTTATGGCGATATGGCGGGAGGTATTGGCGTGTTGGGCGACTGCTACAAGCAACAGGTTTATGCATTGGCCAGGTTTATAAACAGGAATGGCCAAATCATCCCAGATAATATTATTGATAAGGCGCCAAGTGCAGAGTTAAGGCCCGATCAAAAGGATACAGACAGTCTTCCCCCCTACGATATTTTAGATGAAATTTTATACCAATACATTGAGCGCCGCCAGGGACCTAACGAAATAAAGGCTCAGGGGTTTGATGCACCATTGGTTGACAGAATTTTAATGTTGGTAAACCGAAATGAATATAAGCGTAACCAGTTTTGTCCCATCATTCGCATTAGCCCCAAAGCATTTGGGGTAGGCAGGCGGGTGCCAATAGTGGGTAAATATTTAAGCTGATATTTAAGTAGAACTCATTTCGATAAAGCATTTTCGGGCAACACCTTTCTATACTTCTTCGTGAATGCACATTAGGGGAATGTTTGTGTGAAATGCTAAATGCTTGGTGTGGCTTCGCTTAAATAACCGGTCGAACAGGCCATGTTTCTTTGGTATGGTAATCACCAGGTCTATTTGGTGGTCAGTCACAAAATCATTAATGCCTTCAGCAAAATCTTCGTTTTGTATAAAAAAGAATTGGGGTTGGTAGTCTTTAAAAAGTTCATTTAAAAGCTCTTTTTGATGGTCAAAATCCGCAGGCTCTTTTTTATGTTCATCAACATGTAAAATACTAAGATGGGCACCTGTGGTATCTAATAACTTCATTATGGCGTTAACAGGTGTATTGCTTCCTACTTTCTTAAAATCGCATGCCATTACTATTTGTGTAATCGGCCTGAACACCGCCTGTGGTGGTACAATGATTACAGGAAATTTTGTGTGATGTGCCACACTTGTAGCAGAACTTCCAATCAAAACTTCTTCAATATTATTGCCTCCCAAAATACCCATCACTATTATGTCAGATCCTGTATGTTCGCAAATATCTGTAATGCTTGAAGATAGCACCCCAAACTCGCTGATGCATTCAAATTCTACTTTGCCCTCTCCCAAATGAGCATGCTCGTCCTTAATTTTCTTCAGTCCATTTTCACTAATTTTTTTTAAGGTATCAAAATCAATAACCTGCATAGCAGGGATAGTTGGCTCCGCTATAACCGGTGCCTGGTACACATTGTAATAAATAATTTTTTGATAATTAAGCGCTTTGGCCAGTTCAATAGCATAGGTCGCTGCATTATTACTGACTATTGAAAAATCTGTGGGAACCAATATATTTTTCATAAGAAACTAAGTTTATAGCATCAGGATTTTGTCTGTCCAATAAAAATAATGCATACAGCACCCGCATACTAAATTTTTATTGCTCAATGCAGCAGTTCAAACAATATATTGTCTAATTTTAAGGGGTAATCTTTTAATTACCTGCATGACAGAAGAATTTATAATTGCCGGATGCTTGCATAATGATACTGCTGCCCAAAGAGAACTTTACAACAGGTATAGCCCCAAAATGCTGGCGGTTTGTTATAGGTATGCTCAAAATAGAGAAGATGCTGAAGACATGTTACAAGAGGGATTTATTAAGGTGTATACCCAGATGCACACTTTCCAAAACAAGGGTGCATTTGAAGGCTGGATTAGAAGGATCATTGTTCATACCTGTATTAATTTTCTGAAGAAGTACAAAAAATTCAATGATAGTGTTGACCTGGCAAATGCGGGAGCTATTCATGTTAAAGAAGAAACGATGCCTTCTATTATGCAGGCCAAACAAGTTTCGGAATGTATAAGAATTTTGCCGGTAGGGTATAAAACGGTTCTAAACCTTTACGCAATTGAAGGTTACAGTCACCGCGAAATTGCTGAAATGCTTGACATTGAAGAAAGTACCAGCCGAAGCCAATATACCCGGGCCAAAGCAATGTTAGAGGGAATTTTAATTAAGAAAAAAATTCTTGAAAAACCAAAACCACGCTTTTCGTGGGCAGCGGGTTTAAAGAAGTGATAAAAGAAATTATGTAGATGGAAGAAGAATTCTACAAAGATGAATTTGAGCAGTTTCTGCAGCAGCAGGCCAACAATCACCGGATGTTTCCAACTGACAGTGTGTGGCTGGGCATATACAAAAAGCTTCACGGAAATAAAAGATGGCCTGGGCTTACCATAGCAGCTTTTGCTATACTCATTGCAACCGTAGCCACAAGCCTATACTTCTCGCCAAAACCAAACATTTTCGCATTAGATCAGGTTAATATAATAGTCGAAAAAACTGGTTCTCCCAAAAAATCAAATGCTTTACTCAACCTGGTAAGTATGGAAAATAATGATACTAAGGGTAAAAATCTGGTTGAACAAACACCAGATAATTCAAATGGTACCATTAATGAAAAAATGGTTATGCCTTCGGTTACAACTGACTTATTAGTGCCTACGAACGATAACCAAAAAACTGTAAACAGTTTAAAAACAGTTGATATTGCAAAGCAACCTATCAACATTATTTCATCTATTGAAAATCAAACATCTGAAAAGGTTCAGGCTAAAAAAATTGCTGCTACTGCAGTTCTGGAGCAAGGAAAAATAATTAAAGTTGAAAATTCTGATGTTTTTGATAACGAAGAAATTAATTTTTCACTGAACCTTGCAGACATTCAACCAGGCAGCGGTAAACCAAACATAGCTAAACCCAATACAATTAAAAAAATTAAAGGCGATCCTGACGATCGTAACCTTGCAGATAAATTTTTAAAACAACATCGCACCGATCTTGCCGATTTTACTACAACTAAAATCACCCGTCAAAAAAATAAGTTTAGCTACACTGTATACATTGCACCATCGGTTAGCTATAGAAAACTTAAAGAAGATAAAAACCTGAACAGCAAAAGCTACAGCTTAACCGGACCGGTTGCACCAAATTTTGTAACTGACGTAAATCGTTTGGTGCGACATAAACCTGGTACAGGCATAGAAGCAGGATTAGCCTTTACCTATCACCTGTCAAATACTTTCGGCATAAAATCCGGTGTTCAATTTAACATCAGGCAATATAACATTGAGGCGTTTAAGAGTTCAACAGAATTAACCAGTATTGCCTTATTAAGCAACTCAGGCGTTGATACCATTAAGACTTACGCTACCTATAGAAATAACAACGGTAACTTTTCAACAGAATTGGTAAACCGGTATTACCAGTTTTCTATACCGGTCGGAATAGTTTGGGAAGTGTTAGGCAACAAAAAAGTTCAGTTTAATGTAGCTGCTAACATCCAACCAACTTACACGTTTAACTCCGACTCCTACGTGCTTTCAACTAATTTTAAAAATTATACCATCAACAGCGGTATGCTTCGCAACTGGACGATTAACTCTAACATTGAAACCTACTTAAGCTTAAAAGTTGGAGAATACAAATGGCAATTAGGTCCACAATTAAGGTACCAACATCTACCAACTTTTATTACTGAGTATCCAATACGTGAACACTTAATGGATTATGGTTTTAAAATCGGGGTATCCAAACAAATCAAATAGTCTTCTAAATCTAACTGCGAAAAGAGGTCCTGTAAAGTGCCTTTTTTATTTGCCAAAAACTGCTTTAACTAAAGGAAGCCCGGGAATTGACCTAATCATTTTATGTATTGCGTTATTTTTGCAACATGCGAATTTTGCTGTGTTCCATCCTGATGTTTCTGATTTGTTGTAAACAAGGACCTGGTAACTCACCAATAACTTCAGCCACCGATACAGTGCATTTTTATCAGGTCGGACAGTTTATTGCCTCACAGATTGCGGATGTAAAGAAAACTCCCTACTCCATTTATAAAAAGACGACAATTAATAGCAGGAAAGATTCAATTCAAATAGATCCAACACAATTTGAAAATCTTGCACAACAGTTTAAAGTTCCGGATATAAATGAAGAGCCTTTAAAAAAGGAGTATGTCGAAACGGTTTTCTTTGATCAAACTACCAGAACATACACGCTCAATTATTCCACTAAAAATAAAGTATTGGAGGTACAGAACATTGATGTGTTATTGTATGAAGATGCCGCTACTTTAAAACGAATTTTTATAAGAAAGTTTTTTAATTATAATACAGACAGTTCGGCAATAGAGCAATTGAGCTGGAAACCCAACGAACAATTTGAGGTTTCGCGGGTAGTACAAAAGCCCTGGCAAAAAGAAATGATGTATAAATTGATTGTCGTGTGGAATGAAAACAAGGGGATTAAATGACGGCAGCACAATTTCAACAAATTGCTCATACCATACCTAACCAACCAGGTATTTACAAATACTTCGATGCAAACAACGAAATATTGTATGTTGGAAAAGCTAAGAACCTTAGAAAAAGAACCGCTTCTTATTTTAATAAGACTTACACCAACTATAAAACCCATGAGCTTGTACAGCGAATTCATCATATTGAGTTTACAATAGTTGACAGCGAACAGGATGCATTTTTTTTAGAAAACTCACTCATCAAACAATTTCAGCCAAGGTTTAACATCGATCTTAAAGACGATAAAAGTTTTCCTTTTATCATCATCAAAAAGGAACCCTTCCCAAGAGTGTTTCTTACCAGGAGGAAAATTAACGATGGCTCTGAATACCTGGGACCTTTTACTTCTGTTGCTAAGGTTAGAGAGCTTTTAAATTTTATACGGCAGAATGTGGCTTTACGAACCTGCAAACTCAATCTTAC
>JANPPB010000010.1:0-4699 GCA_031428295.1 Segetibacter sp.
GGTAACAACGATTGGCAGTCTGCTTATTTTAGAATGACACCAACTATTGCTGCAATAACCATCTTAAGTAAGTTTCAGAACGACATTAAAAACTCTGAGGCCCAAATGGTAGATTACTTTATTAAGAAAGTGGGAGAAGTAGTGCTGGAATACGATCAGTTCCAGGCAATTGCCAGCCAAAGCTCAGAATACCTGATGCCAGGCCAGGAGCTTACCATTACCGGTGGAGTAGGAGCTTTTAGTAAAGCAGCAACCCCTACGGTTACTATTGACGGGGCAGTTGTTGCACTTAATGCTGAGGGTGTTGCGCAAAAGAAATTTACAGTGGAAGGTCCGGGTTCATATACCAAGAGAATTAAGATATCTTTTAAAAAACCCGATGGAACTGATGGCCTTGAAGAAAAGGAAATTAAGTACACAGTAGGTTCCCCAACTGGGGCAAGTGTGAGTGCAGATGCAGTAAAGGTGTTATATATAGGTCTTGACAATCCGCTAACTATTTCTGGTGGGGCTAAAGGAGCAGAGGCAACACAGGCTTCTATTTCTGGAGGCTCTTTAAAGAATTTGGGTGGCGGCAAATGGGTGGCTAATGTATCCACTCCGGGTAAGGCAACTATTAACGTAAACGTTGATGGCAAATCCACTCCGTTTGAATTTAGGGTTAAAAATGTACCTAATCCTATAGCAATGATTGGTCAGAACGAAGGTGGCAGGGTTGCAGCTAATGTTATAAAATCGCAACAAGGTGTTAGGGCCGATTTAAGAGATTTTGTTTTTGAAGGCGTTAAATTTGATATTGTAGGATTTACCGTATATGCAACTGGAGCTGGATTTACAGAAAACCCAGGTATATCACAAAATGGCGGTGCTTATTTTAATGCTGACTCAAAAAAAATTCTTGAAAAGTTGAAACCAGGATCTACATTAATTATTGATGAAATAAGAGCAGTTGGCCCAGGCGGAGGAACGCGTAAACTGCAAACTTTAGCATTTAACTTATATTAAAAGTTTAAATTATGAATACTAAATGGTTTAAAGGAAGTTTGATTTTTGCATCGACATTATTATTAATGTTAGAGGTAGGGGCGCAAGCAAAACCAAAACCAAAACCTGGTGCAACACGTAAATCTACATCGCGGCCGACCAGCGGTTACAGTTCAGCATATACTACAGGTAATGCTGCAAAACAAGATACCACCAAAAAGAAACCTACTGGTCCACCGGCTAGTGGTTATTCAAGCGGTTATGGCAATATTTCAGCTACACCTTCAAAAGGCAGTCAGCCCCTTGCAAATGTTCCCATTGTAATGGCAACAGGTGGTAAATCAGGTATTGGCGATTCTGTTAGTCCATCTTTAAGAACTGACAATGCTATTGATCGTAACCTGGTTAAAGATCGTACCCCGTTGGCGTATGAACATATAAGGGAAGATGATGCGGTATATAAACAAAGGGTTTGGCGTGAAATAGATACCAGAGAAAAAATGAACCTTCCATTTCGGTATGCAGCCAACGAAGACAATGGTAACCAGCGTTTTATTTCTATTCTATTTGATGCAATTCAATCTGGCAATGTTACCGCCTTTAGTGGTGATGATGACAGATTTACCATTCCTCTTACAAAGGAGCAAGTTGCTCAATCATTAACAGGCGGTTTAGATACTATACCAGTAACAGATCTTGACGGAAATACCATACGATATGACGTTAGGCAGAAGCAAGTTGAACCGGATTCGATATACAGGTACCGTCTTAAGGAAGAATGGATCTTTGATAAAGAATCTTCAAGAATGTTTGTTCGTATTTTAGGTATTGCGCCTATAATGATGAAATATACTTCAAATGGTATTCCAATTGCAGATCAAACATTGTTTTGGGCTTATTATCCCGATCTGAGGCCTACTTTAGCCAAATACGAAGTGTACAATGGTAAAAACTATGCAGGCCGTATGAGCTGGGAAGAATTATTCGAAAGCCGCTTTTTCTCCAGTTTTGTTACTAAATCAACTTTAGACAATCCATTCGATCGCAGCTTAAAAGAATTCGTTAAAGATCCTTTATTCAGGTTGCTTGAAGGTGAAAACATTAAGGATAAGATATTTAACTACGAGCAGGATTTATGGTCTTATTAATCTTACTAAAATATAAAATTAAATTAGAGCCTTAGGGCTCTTTTTTGTTTTAATACAGTTTGTTGTCTTGCCTGGGCTTACATCACTGAGAAAGCGATACGCCGAAATGAGTGGGAAATTCCTCGACATTTTTAAAGAAGATTTATGAACCCGGCATATCCAACTTATTCACCTTTATTGGCGTCGCACTCTTTTACCGGTAAACATTATGCATCAGTTTTGGGTATGGTTGTTAGTATTATGCGGTTGCTTACCAGCTTATCAAAAACACTCTTATTTGTAATAAGATGAATTGCACTCTAAAATAGCGAAGGTCAGCCCTACTTTGTCCCAAATTAAACCCAGCTTAAATTTTGGAAAATCAGGATTCTAACTGTGAAATATAAGCAAAATAAAAAATTGCACAACTTGTATTATAGTACAATATAGCTATCTTTACACCGGTTTTTCATAGGATATTGGATTTTAAAAACGGGGCTGGATATTTATCCTGGCCCCTTTATTTTTTTAGGACTGTTCCATCTTCAGGATTAAAATACTCGTACACTACTTTTGCCTTTGCCTGCCCGATTGATTTTACCAACTCTTCCAAACTTTGGACTTGAATATTCTTAACCGAACGGTATTTTTTCAATAAACTTTGGGCTGTAGATTTTCCAATACCTGTTATTTCCTCCAGTTCATTCTTAAAAGTTCCTTTACTTCTTTTTTGCCGGTGAAAATTTATTCCAAAACGGTGCACCTCATCTCTTATCCTTCTAATCAGTTTTAGGCTTTCACTGTCCCATGGCAACTTGATTGATTGCATATCTCCCGGAAAAAATATTTCTTCTTCGTTTTTAGCCAAACCTACAACTGTAAGCGACCCTGCCAATTCTAACTCAATAATACTTTCCATAGCAGCACTAAGCTGCCCTTTACCACCGTCAATAATCACTAATTGAGGTAAGGCCTTACCCTCCTTTAATAAACGGCTATACCGGCGGCCAACTACTTCTTTCATGGTAGCAAAGTCATTAATTCCCTCCACTGTCTTTACATTATAATGCCGGTAATCTTCTTTACTGGGTATACCATCTTTAAAACAAACCATTGCACTAACCGGGTAACTTCCCTGAAAATTCGAATTATCAAAACACTCAATGTGCACAGGAGCCTCGATTAACTGTAAATCAGCCTGAAGCTGGTAAAGCACTTCCTTCTTTTGCATGTCCGACTTTCCTTCCAGCTGCAGCATCTTCTTTTTCTTCAACTCTTCTCTAAAATAGTTTACATTTTTCTCCGACAGTTCCAGGAGCTTCTTTTTATCACCCGCCCTGGGCACTGTAATAACGATGCCTTCAACATTAAATTCAATTTGAAAAGGAACAATGATTTCAGGAGCGACACTATTAAAAGTTTCTCTCAGTTGTATGATGGCCAATGGCAGCACTTCTTCAACATTTTCTTCCAGCTTTGTTTGTACCTGCACAGTATGTGTTTGAACGATGCTGCCATTTTGCACCATCAAATAATTTACATAAGCTATATCTCCGTCTTTCAACGCCGAAAAAACATCAAGGTTTGTCAGATGTCGGCTTACTATTACAGACTTCGATTGAAAATTTTCCAAATGATCAATTTTCTTTCTGGTTATTTCTGCTTTCTCAAATTGAAGGTTGGAGGCATGGCCAATCATTTCCTGTTTGTAATGCTGAATAACCGGACTGATATTTCCTTTTAGTATATTTCTGACCTGTTGTAAGGCCCCATCGTATTCCTCCTCGTTTTGAAAAGCTTCGCAAGGCCCCTTACAATTTCCTAAGTGGTACTCAAGGCAAACCTTAAATTTTGCTTTCTTGATATTGCCCTCGGTAAGATTGAGTTTGCAGGTTCGTAAAGCCACATTCTGCCGTATAAAATTTAAAAGCTCTCTAACCTTAGCAACAGAAGTAAAAGGTCCCAGGTATTCAGAGCCATCGTTAATTTTCCTCCTGGTAAGAAACACTCTTGGAAAGGGTTCCTTTTTGATGATGATAAAAGGAAAACTTTTATCGTCTTTAAGATCGATGTTAAACCTTGGCTGAAATTGTTTGATGAGTGAGTTTTCTAAAAAAAATGCATCCTGTTCGCTGTCAACTATTGTAAATTCAATATGATGAATTCGCTGTACAAGCTCATGGGTTTTATAATTGGTGTAAGTCTTATTAAAATAGGAACCGGTTCTTTTTCTAAGGTTCTTTGCTTTTCCAACATACAATATTTCGTTGTTTGCATCGAAGTATTTGTAAATACCTGGTTGGTTAGGTATAGTATGTGCGATTTGCTGAAATTGTGCTGCCGTCATTTGCTCTCTTTGGTTTCATTCCACACAACAATCAATTGGTACATGATTTCTTTTTGCCCGGGCTTTTGTACCACCCGCGAAACCTGGAATAGTTCGTTGGGTTTCCAGCTCAATTGCTCTATTGCCGAACTGTCTGTATTATAATTAAAAAACTTTCTTATAAAAAATCGTTTTAAAGTAGCGGCATCTTCATACAATAAAACAACAATGTTCTGTACCTCCAATACTTTATTTTTAGTGG
>JANPPB010000011.1:0-5241 GCA_031428295.1 Segetibacter sp.
CCAAAGGTGCTTATACTGTTGTTGCAGAGGATAAGGGTGAAAGAATCGAGACGAAGCGCATCGTAAAACAATAATATCTTTCTTTCTATAAAAATATTACCCGGTTACTTGTAACCGGGTAATTTTATTCTAATACTATCCTTAATTTATAAATGATATTATTTTCTATTGGGTGAGTTTTTATTTTTAGTTTCAATTTTAATATTCATTTATTTTGCCCGCTATTTTAAACCCGCGTGTACACCCATATTAGTTATGTATGTTGGTTTGCAACAATCTTAAGTAACTAAAACACCCTTAAACAATTAAAAAAAATCAACTCTACTTTTTACTTATTTTAATTAGTGTAATAGCTGTTGCAGCAATATTTTATTCATACAAACGCAAGGAGTCTCAAAGAGAAAATAAAGTTTACACTATTCAGCAGCGTAAAGGCATGGCCAAAGGAGATAAAGAATGGGAGGTTGTAAGAAAACAAAGCAATGTATTGCTGGATGCATTGAAGCAGGAACCTACAGATGTGAAGGCAAACTTATCGTTAGCCGCATTATTTATACAGGAAGCGAGGGCCAGTGGCAATCATATGTATTACGATGCTGCTGCCATGAAACATATCAACCGTGTATTAGTGAGCGATAGTCTAAATTTTAATGCCCTTGTTTTTAAGTCATTAATTTATCTTTCTCAGCATCATTTTGCCGAAGGCTTACAAACGGCTGAGAAAGCTAAAAAGGTAAATCCCTACAATGCCTATGTTTATGGATTGATGGTTGATGCACATGTTGAAATGGGCAATTACGATTCTGCCGTTGCTAATGCTGATAAAATGGTATCCATCAGACCTGACCTTACCTCTTATTCGCGCATTTCTTACGTAAGAGAAATTTTGGGTGATTATCCCGGCGCAATTGAGGCAATGCGGATGGCTGTAACATCAGGCGGCCCCGGCGATGAAAACACAGAGTGGACAAGGGTTCAGTTGGCACAACTTTACGAGAAAACAAACAATTTTGGTAAGGCCGATACTTTATATCAAAGTTCATTAAACTTACGACCCAATTATCCGTTTGCTATTGCAGGTTTAGGTAGGGTAGCCCTTGCTGCTAAAGATTACACTAAAGCAATTGGATATTTTGAGAGGGCAGACTCTTTCATTGTTGATAATGCAATTAAGGAAGAATTGATAGATGCTTACCGCCTGGCTGGTCAACCAAAAAAAGCCGATAAAGTTGCGGAGTCATTAATAGAATCATTAGCCAAAGATGCAAATGCCGGTAACGAAGATGAAAGTATCGGGCATTATGGCGACAGGGAGTTGGCGTACGCATATTTAAAAGTTAATAAAGTTGATAAGGCGCTCAAACATGCGTTGCTTGAGTACAATCGCAGGCCCGATAACATTGATGTAAACGAAACCGTAGCGTGGTCATTGTATAAAAAAGGAGACTATGCAAAAGCATTGCCTTACATAAAAACAGCACTGAAAACCAAATCAAAAAATCCGGTACTATTATGCCGTGCAGCCCTCATTTATTCTAAAGCAGGCGATCAAACCCAAGCAGCGGCTTTACTTCAAAATTTTCCTTTCTCAAACCCCTATGTGGGAACAGAACTTCAAAATGAAATGAAAACCATTCCTACCGGGAAATTAATGTAATCAATCGTGATGAAGCATATACCAGTCAATTTTTGGAAATGCCTGTTTTCAACCCTTGTAATATTATGCATGGGTTATGTGGCACAGGCACATACTATAAACTATGTATTGGAAAAAGCACCCACAAACGATGTAATTTGGTTTTACCTCAAGCTGGGATTTACTCACATTATACCTGAGGGGTTCGATCATATTTTATTTGTGACCGGGCTTTGCCTGTTAAGCAATAAAATTAAAGTGATACTATGGCAGGCTACAGCTTTTACCGTGGCGCATTCTATAACACTTGCGTTAAGTATGAAGAATGTAATTGTGGCACCCAGCTCTATTGTTGAGCCAATAATTGCATTATCAATATTATTTGTAGCTGTCGAAAATTTATTATTGAGCGAACTAAAACCATGGCGCATTGTCCTGGTTTTTTTGTTCGGTTTAATTCATGGACTTGGCTTTGCCAGCTCATTAAATGAAATTGGTTTGCCGCGAAATAAATTTATTACCTCCATTCTCTCTTTCAATGTCGGTGTCGAAATTGGGCAAATCACCGTTATAACTGCTGTATTTGTTTTACTGGTCATTCCGTTTGGTAAATCTCCCAACTATAGAAAACGCATAGTATTTCCCCTTTCTATACTCATTGCCCTGATAGCCCTGTACTGGACCATCGAACGTACATTTCTCTTGTAATCATTCCGCATACTTTTCAATTAAAAATTGTATAAAGAGAATAGTAATTTTTTTGAGGAATGCAGCTTTATAAATTAATGAACTGCGGACAAATTAGGGAGAACTCTTATAATTGATAAAGTACTTTTTGCCAGATGTAAACGATCCTGATGTTCAACAGAGAGTGTTGGGCTTGCAGCATAATTTTATGGCAAAGGGTATGGGTGCAAACGATGCTTTAAAAGCAGGATATAAATCGCCTGACTTTATGATTTTATAAGCAAGCCTCCGTACAGTCGTACATGGATGCCTTTCTGTACCTGAGAATTATGTTTTTAATATGTGTGCCTTTTGTGTTGCTGGTTAAGGGCAATAAAAAACAGACAATTGATCTTGCCGAGGCTATGCACTAAAACTTCAACTCCATTACAAATGCTTGTCTTCAACCAAAAATAAAGTTTTAAATAGAAAACAACGCTGCCCTGTATAGCTTGAGCCCATTGCTTTCTTTATTAAACATTTTTGCTAATTTGCTTCGTTAATACTTTAAGTTATGATAAGATTACAGGTTATAGGTCATTTAGGAAAAGACGGCGTGGTGAATAATGTTAATGGTAAAAATGTCATCAATTTTACCGTGGCACACAGCGAGAAATACCGTGATGCACAGGGAGTGCAAAAAGATAAAACGCTTTGGGTGGATTGTGCTTATTGGACCGAAAAAACAGCTATAGCGCCCTATCTAAAAAAAGGAACGCAGGTGTATGCGGAAGGCGTACCCGATATTAAAACTTATACAACGGCCGATGGACGCCAGGGTTCAACACTTAGCTTACGCATACTAAATGTACAATTGCTGGGGGGCAGAGGCGGTGAAGGCCAGGGTGGTGAACAAAACTACCCGGAACGCACTAACACTTACAACCAGGCACCGGATAATTCCGGCACCCCTAATGCGATTGCAGGACAAAGCCCTGCCGACGTTACCGAACCGCTGGATGATCTTCCTTTTTAAAATTATAACAGCGCCAAGTACGATATAATTTTATATTGCAGGGATGGTTTAATCACCCATCCTTGTTTTATTTTACATCTATCCTTTTACTTATTCATGAAAAGAAGCCAGATTATTATTGTTTGCATACTCGCCGGTTTTAATGCTGTCAGTCAGCCCGCTCCAAAAATTGTTGAATACGTTAACCCCTTTATTGGTACCGGCGGTCATGGCCATACTTTTCCCGGGGCAACGTTGCCTTTTGGAATGATACAGGTGAGCCCCGACAATGGAAAAGACGGATGGGATTACAGTAGCGGTTATCATTATAGCGACAGTGTAATTGCAGGGTTTAGTCATACGCATTTAAGCGGAACAGGAATTGGTGATTTGTGCGATATTTCTGTTATGCCCATTACAGGTACTGCACCCGGTACCGCCCGGTTAACAAGCACCTTTTTACACAAGCAGGAAAGATCGTCTCCGGGGTTTTATGCCGTAAAATTGAAAGATTTTAATATTTATGCTGAGATGACGGCCTCTTTAAGATGTGCCCTGCACCGCTATGCATTTCCAGAGAGTAAGCAATCCTCCATCAGGGTAGATCTTGCATTTGCCATTAACACAGACAAAACCACCGAAAGCAATTTTAAAAAGATAAATGACAGCACTTTTGTAGGTTATCGTTTCTCTACCGGCTGGGCAAAAAACCAAAAAGTATTTTATGCAATCCGTTTAAATAAAGCAGTAACCAGTACAACCGTTTTCGAAAATGGTAAGCTTACAAATGAGAACAGCGTTACCGGTAAAGATGTATTGGCCTACTTAAATTTTGAAACAAAAGGAGGCGAAGCGGTAATGATGAAAGTGGGTATCAGCTTTGCTGATATTGAAGGTGCGGTTGAAAGTTTGAACGAAATACGTACGTGGGATTTTAACCTGGTAAAACGCAATGCCTCCGAAATTTGGGAACGCGAATTAAGAAAGATCCAGATAAATACCAACGATGCCCGCATAAAGCAAATGTTTTACACGGCTTTGTATCATACCTACCTGGCGCCGGTAATTTTTAGTGACCGGTTTGGAAATTACAAAGGGGTTAAGGGTGACGTAAAGAATGGTAAGATGGTATTTACTGTCCAGTCGTTGTGGGACACCTTTAGGGCAGCCAACCCGCTGCTTACGCTTACGCAAACCGAAATGGTGCCAAGCATCATCAATAGCTTCCTGGCGTTTTACGATCAGTATGGCTACCTGCCAGTGTGGGATCTGCAGTTTAACGAGACCAACACCATGACCGGTTATCATGCCATACCGGTTATTGCTGATGCTATTTTAAAAGGCATCAAAGGCTTTGATTACGAGAAGGCTTATACCGCTATGAAACGTAGTGCTGCGCAAAACATAAGAGGCACGGAACCTTATCGAAATTTTGGTTTTATACCTGCTGACCGGCTAAAAGAAAGTGTAACCTACACATTGGAATATGCTTTTGACGACTGGTGTCTTGCACAAACCGCTATACGTTTGGGCAAGCCGGGCGACTTTGTAGAATTTAATAAAAGAGCCCAGTTCTGGAAGAATTTATTTGACCCCCAGAGCGGTTTTTTTAGAGCGAAGAATTACACCGGTAAATGGGTTGAGCCTTTTGATCCGTATGAAAGCAATGGAGGCGCTACACACCCTTATACCGAGGGTAATGCATGGCAGCACAGCTTTTTTGTACCGCACGACATACAGGGTTTGCGTAAAAGTTTTTTGCAGGAAAATGGTTTGGAAGATAAACTTGACTCCCTGTTTACCACTACTAAAAAAATTACCGGCGACGCCCCTCCTGATATCTCCGGTTTTATTGGTCAATATGCTCATGGTAATGAGCCTAGTCACCACATAGCTTACATGTACAATTATTTACAAAAGCCCT
>JANPPB010000012.1:0-8083 GCA_031428295.1 Segetibacter sp.
TAAACATTTCGTCGGTAGTGGATGCCTTGTCAACAACCATTACATCCCCATTTTCGATCGGTGGATTTGTAACGGTGCCGCCATACAATACCACAATTTTGTTACCAATCAATCCATCCGAACTTATTTTAGCCTTGGCATTGCGGCGTATATATTCTTTTGAGCTTTCCT
Organism: Segetibacter sp.; assembly: GCA_031428295.1. Taxonomy (GTDB): domain Bacteria; phylum Bacteroidota; class Bacteroidia; order Chitinophagales; family Chitinophagaceae; genus Segetibacter. Next base: position 172 of record JANPPB010000012.1, read on the forward strand.
GAATGTTAAGATCTACTTCAACCTGCGAGTTGCCTTTAAACGATATATTTTTTACCGTACCAATTTTTACTCCGGAAAACCAAACGTTGTTGCCTTTTTGCAATCCTTCAACATCGCTAAAAAACGCCTTAACCGTAACCGATTTTTGAAAGGTCTTTTGCTGGCCACCAAGGGTAAGAATGGCAACTGTGAAAATGAGGATGCCCAGAAAAATAAATATCCCAACAATGATCCCTCTCTTATTATTGTTTGCAGTCTTCATTATTTCGTAAAATTATAATTGTAAAAACTTTGTATCCTTTCGTCGCTGCTCGAAAAAACTTCGTCGAAAGTGCCTTCTTTAATAAATACCCCATCAAAAAGCATAGCAACCCGGTCGCTGGTAGTTTTTGCACAACTCAGGTCGTGTGTAATAACAATGGAGCTCGTATTATACTGTTCTCTTACCTGGTTAATCAGGTTGTTAATCTCTATACAGGTTATTGGATCAAGGCCGGCAGTAGGCTCGTCGTACAACATAATTTGCGGACGTAAAATTAGGGTTCGGGCAATTCCTATCCGCTTCTTCTGTCCACCCGATAATTCAGATGGCATTTGGTCAATGGTTTCACTTAATCCCACCGCATCCAATACTTCTTCAACTGCCGTAGTAATTTCTTTCCTTCCCAGGTTGCGCACATTGCGTACCAGCGGAAATTTAAGGTTCTCACCCACCGTCATGCTATCGTACAAGGCACTGTTTTGAAATGAAAAACCTATCCGCAAACGCATTGCCATCAACTCTTTTTCACTAAGCCTGGCAACTTCTTCTCCCAACACTAAAACACGGCCGCTGTCTTGTTTCAGCAACCTGACTATTATTTTTATCAGCACCGATTTACCGGTACCCGAACGACCCAAAACAGCCAGGTTTTCTCTTTTATGTAAGGCAAGATTGACACCCTGTAACACATGCTTGTTGCCAAACGACTTGTATAAATCTTCAACAACAATTACCGGTTCTTCCGTTTCGTTTGTGCTGTTTATCATTTGCTTATCCCCGAATGTTATTGGTTACCTGCACAATAAGTATTTCTTCAATAAAGATTAAGAACATGGATAATACTACCGAGGCATTGGCTGCTTTGCCCACACCTTCTGTACCCTGCGAAGCATTAAAGCCTTTATAACAACCCACTATACCTATGGTAAAGCCGTATGCTATTCCTTTAACGAGCGAAGAAAAAATATCAAGGAATGAGATTTTTTCGAAAGCCTGTTGAAAGAAAGAAATAAAACTGGTGGCTTCGTTGGAATGCACATTAATGTAGGAGCCCATCATTGCTACAAAGCCGGTGTAACACATTAATATGGGTATCATAAAAGTGGTTGCAAGTACACGGGTAACTACCAAATATTTAAAAGGATTGATGGCCGATACTTCCATTGCATCAATTTGCTCGGTCACCTTCATGGAGCCAAGTTCGGCCCCTATGTTTGACCCCACTTTACCTGCTGCAATTAAGGCAGTAACCAGGGGAGCCAATGCACGAATAATGGCTATAGCCACCAACGACGGTAACCATGAGGTAGCCCCAAATTCGGCTAAAGAAGGACGTGATTGTTTGGTAAAAACCAGGCCGGTTACAAACCCGGTCAACGTGATAAGGGGCAACGATTTATACCCAACTTCATAACACTGGTGAATGGTTTCTTTAAACTCAAAAGGGGTCCGGATTGCTTCCCTGAAAAAACGGGCTACAAAACTTCCGGCATGGTGCAGATCACTAAAAAATGTATCAATCCGTGGGCTTAATACGGAACCGCTACTTCGGTTGAGTTTCATAAACGGCAACTATTTTTTAATTCTAAAAGTTTTGGGGTAGAAATAGGGAAACGCATATAATTGCTTTAATGATTTGAGGTACAACCTATAAAAACTACGCCATTACCATTGTCACAGTTTTATCGTAGTATAATTTCGGAAAAAAATATAAGAAATAAAATGCTTGTAAAAGATAGCACCCTTGAAAAGCATTGCCATTACAAGATTGCATGTAAGTACAGTGCATTCGAAAATTTGGATGCCTCTTAACTATTCAATACCCTGTGATAAAGTATCTGTTGAATTACACTTTCCCCGGTTCAGGATGTTGCCAAGGTGCCCGGTAGGTTCGCCGCAATAAACGCGTAGCTTCCGCATCATTTTTTATAACTCTTTGCAGGGGATCATAAACAAGTGGTCGGCCCAATTTCATTGAAAGGTTGGCAATAATGCAACTTGCTGAAGAAATATGTCCTTGCTCAATATCCGCCACAGGCCTCTTGTTTGTGTTAATGGCATTGAGAAAATCAAGCATGTGAAGCCTGGTGGCAGGCGCTGCATTCAATTCAATATCAGGCTCGGTAAGGTCTTCAGGAAACTTCTCTCTTTCATATACAACATCCATACGTATTTTGTCGCCTTTACCTGCGGGAATAAATTCGCACTTCATGGTACTAGCCTTTAAGGTTCCCTTATCACCATAAATTATAAAAGCCCAGGGATACTCCGGATCGGGAGCCGTGCCCCAACTGCGGTGCTCCCAGCTACACGTCAAATCCTTATACTCAAACAATGCAGACTGCGTATCCGCAATATTCGACTTACCTTCTTTATCAACATAAATACCTCCGGTGGATGAAATTTTTACAGGCCAGCCAAGGTCAAGCATCCAACGTACGGCATCAAACATGTGTACACACATATCGCCCATAATTCCGTTGCCATACTCCATAAAAGCACGCCACCAACGTTTATGAGGCATGCCGTCGAACGCTCTTAAAGGCGCAGGGCCCGTCCATCGATTGTAATTAAAATATTCTGGTACAGGTTGTACCGCAGGGTTACCATTTGCCCTCATGTGGTAGTAACAACACATATCAACATGCGATATCTTACCTAAAAGCCCGGCATCAACAATCTTCTTTTTGGCATCAATCAGGTGCGGAGTGCTGCGGCGTTGCGTACCCACCTGAACCACTCTTCTGTATTTTCTTGCTGCAGCAACCATAGCCTCACCTTCAATCACATCAACACTAACCGGTTTTTGAACATACACATGTGCCCCCGATTTTATTGCATCAATTGCATGTAATGCATGCCAATGATCGGGTGAACCGATCAATACAATGTCCAGTTTATTTTCTGCCAGCATTTTTTCATGATTGGCATACAATGCCGGCACCTTGCCACTTTTTTGTCTCTTGCTCACCATCTCACCTGCCTGCGATAACATGTTTGCATCCACATCGCAAAGCGAAACAACATTTACCGGTGCTACCTGCAACAACCTAAACAAATCACTCTTACCATACCATCCGGTTCCTATCAAACCAACCTTCCATATCTTAGGTGGTGTGTCGAAACCCATTCCTGATATACCTAATGCAGATAAGGTAAATGTGGCCGCAGCTCCTTTTAATAACTGGCGACGTGTGTGATTGAACTCATCCATATAAAAATTTTAAAGGGTTCAGAATAAAAATAAAAAAGAAGGTATGCTTTATAGCAAGCTAAACATGTGCGTACAATTTATGTAATTGCACAACAACCTGAGCGAAAGGCTCATAAATTTTTATTACCTCCTACAGATAACAAGGCTTACCAGGTTCAACTCAATTAAAAAATTGACCGGTAGTCAATTTGTTGAAAAGGTGCTTTATTTTTAGCATCGTCAAATTAAAATGCCACATGAAAAAAAGCCTTTCAATTGCAATACTTGTAATACAACTTTTTGGTTGCGTATTAACCTGCAGATCGCAGGGTTTTATTAAAGCTGAAGGAACCAAACTGGTAGATGGAAGTGGTAAGCCTATTTTGCTACGGGGCATGGGTCTCGGAGGCTGGATGTTACAGGAAGGCTATATGTTAAAAATAAACGACCAGGGACAGCAACATAAAATTAAAGAGCGTATTGCTGATGTAATTGGTGCTGAAAAGACCAAAGAGTTTTATAAAGCCTGGTTGTATAACCATACTCAAAAAATTGATATTGATTCAATGCACTCATGGGGTTTTAATTCGGTACGCTTACCGATGCACTATAACCTCTACACCTTACCAATAGAAGAAGAACCTGTTGCCGGCCAACAAACCTGGTTGCAGCAGGGATTTGATATTACTGATAGCTTGCTTGCCTGGTGCAAAGCCAATAACATGTACCTGATTTTAGACTTACATGCGGCCCCCGGTGGACAGGGTAATGACCTGAATATTTCAGACAGAGACCCTTCAAAGCCTTCGCTCTGGGAAAGTGAAGCCAACCAGGAAAAGACGATTGCCTTATGGAAGGAATTGGCAACCCGTTATGCAAACCAACCATGGATTGGCGGTTACGATATCCTCAACGAACCTAACATTGGATTTACAGATCCTGTAAAAGACCGCAATGGAATTAATGAGGAAAAAAACATTCCATTAAAAAATTTATATACCCGCATTACCCACGCAATTCGGCAAGTGGATACTAACCACACCATCATTATTGAAGGCAATGGCTGGGGTAATAATTATAATGGCTTAATGCCTTTATGGGATAAAAACATGGTGCTGAGCTTTCATAAATATTGGAGTTTTAATGACCAGGAATCTATTAGTAAGGCATTGGCATTTCGAAAGATTTTTAATGTTCCTATATGGTATGGTGAGACCGGTGAAAATTCGAATGTGTGGTTTACCCAAGCCATTCAAATGTTTGAAACCAACGATATTGGTTGGTGTTGGTGGCCACTAAAAAAGATAGGTTTTAATAACCCGTTGGAAATAAAGAAGCCTGCGGGCTATGACAAATTGCTTAGCTACTGGAAAGACAAAAAGCGAAAACCCGCCAATGCAGAAGCTTATTCAATCCTTATGCAACTGGCAGCCAACGCCGGGCTTGCAAACACTATTTATCACAAAGATGTAGTAGATGCAATGTTTAGGCAACCGTTTAGTGATGAAACTTTGCCCTTTACAAATAGTGTTGTTAAAAATGGTACTGTTATAAATGCAGTTGACTACGATTTGGGTAAAAATGGTTTTGCTTACTATGATACCGACACGGCTGATTATTGGGTTTCGGGTAAGCCTGGCAAGGGCAACAATGGAAACGTTTATAGAAATGATGGAGTAGATATTTTTGCTGATTCAAGCCTGGCCGAACAGTATTATGTAGGAGACATGGCTGCCGGGGAATGGTTGCAATATTTATTGCACATTGCAGAAAGCGGCACTTATAATATTGAGGTGCTCTTTAAAGTTAAGAGCGGTCAAAAGTCCTTAACCATTGGTGTAGATCAAAAAACACTTCAAACCATTATTTTACCTGTAGCAGCAAGCACTGACAAATGGCAAAAAGCTTTGTTTAAAAATTTGGTTTTACCTGGCGGTGAAGTAAAACTGCGTATAGGCACACCCACCGGTGGAATGCAGATACAATCCTTAAAATTTGTCAAAATAAAATAACCGGTAGAGAGCAATAGTGGGAAAAGCGGTTACATGCTTTCCTTAATATCCTGCATCATTTTACGTGCTATATTTTCTGCTGTAGTTTCAAAATTGCTTTCAGCATAAATTCTTATAATGGGTTCTGTGTTACTGGTACGCAGATGTACCCAGTCATTTTCAAATTCAATTTTTAAACCATCCTCAGTATTGACAGGGTTGTTTTTATACTTGTTTTGAATTTTGTCGAAAATGCTTTTCACATCAAAGCCTTGTTCCAGCTCAATCTTATTCTTGCTGATAAAGTAATCGGGGTAAGTACCACGTAATTGCTTTACGGTTTTTTTGCTATGTGCCAGTTGGGTAAGAAACAAGGCAATACCTATCAAAGCATCACGACCATAATGCAGGTCAGGAATAATGATACCACCATTGCCTTCTCCACCAATAACAGCATTTACCTCTTTCATTTTGGTAACAACATTTACCTCTCCCACCGCACTTGAATAATAGGTACCACCGTGCTTTAAGGTTACGTCTTTCAAAGCTTTGGTTGATGACATATTGCTTACGGTGTTGCCCTTTTTGTGTTGCAGTATAAAATCTGCCACAGCCACAAGGGTATACTCTTCACCAAACAAAGTACCGTCTTCGCACACAAAACAAAGCCTGTCTACATCAGGGTCAACAGCAATGCCAATGTCGGCCTGCTGGCGTTTTACCTCGTTGCACAATTGCATTAAATGCTGAGGAATAGGTTCGGGATTATGTGCAAATTTCCCATTCACCTCTTCATTTAAAACCGTGATATCTTTTACTCCCAACTCTTTCAACAACGCCGGTACAGCAGTAGCACCTGTACTGTTTATGCCATCCACAATAACCTTAAATTTTCGTTTTTTGATGCTACCAATATCAACCAAATGATAGTTTACAACAGCTTCAATATGTTTTTGTAGGGCGGTGGTATTTGTTGTGGTAACCCCTAATTTATCTACAGGCACAAAATTGAAAGTTTCTTTTTCGGCAATATCCAACACAAGCGCACCTTCTTCACTATTAATAAATTCTCCATGCTGGTTTAATAGTTTTAAAGCATTCCATTCTTTAGGGTTATGGCTTGCAGTTATGATGATGCCCCCTGCAGCTTCTTCAAATTTCACCGCCATTTCTATTGTTGGAGTAGTGCTCAGGTCAGCGTCTATAACATCCAATCCTACGGCATTCAATGTGCCAATTACCAAACGTTGAACCATCTCTCCACTAATACGGCCATCGCGGCCAACAACCACTTTTTTTCTATTGCTCTGCCCGGCAAGCCAGGTACCAAAGGCTGCGGTAAATTTTATAATATCCAACGGACTAAGAGTATCTCCTGGCTTACCGCCAATAGTTCCGCGGATGCCAGATATACTTTTTATTAAGGGCATAAGTCGATTTAATTGGATGCAAACATAATAGAAAATATACGATTATGTACAGCTATACCATATGTAAAATACTCAACTGCATAGGTACAAAAGCAGAGATACCAGTTGTATAATATAAGGATATATGAGGAGCTTGTATAGGTGGTTGATGGCAATGATAAAGAGGTTAGTGGAATGCATGCCTCCCGACTGACCAATCAACATTAAGTACACGATAAATCCAAAGACTGGTATATTCACTATTTTTGGAAGATGAGTTTGGATAAATCAGCATTTCAACCTTTAAGTGAAGTTTTTGGCTTTCCAATTGACAATGAAAGCGATAGAGCAAAGCGTTATCGGGACAATAAGTTATGCCCATACAACAACATTGTTTCAAACTGTACGAAAAATAGCATAGAGTTTCCTTTGGGTGTTTGCAGTTTAAATCATAGAGGCAAACAAGTAATCATATGCCCTATAAGATTTAGAGAGGATTGGATAATTATTAGTGATGCAGCAAATTTCATTTTTGATGGCAAAGCAACATGGACACACGTAGGTGAAATAAGGCTTAAAGACAGACATGGTAAATCAGCAGGAAATATTGACTATGTTTTAGTTTCTTATGATGACAAAGGCCGAGTGTTAGACTTTGGTTCTCTTGAAGTTCAAGCCGTATATATTTCAGGAAATTTGACAGGGCCCTTTACCGTTTATTTGGAAAACCCGACACCTAACTTTAGTTGGTCTCAGGCTTTTAAATATCCTAAGCCTGACTACCTTTCTTCATCAAGAAAAAGATTAATCCCTCAAATAATCGCCAAAGGCTCAATCTTAAATCAATGGAACAAAAAGCAAGTTGTTGCATTACAGACAAGTTTCTACATTACATTACCAGCACTTCCCGAGGTTGACAAAGCAGAATCTGATTTTGCTTTCATTCTTTACGACCTTATATCTAACAAGGAAACGAAAGTGTTGTCGCTGAAACTACAACGTATCGTTTATACCAAATTCGCAAGTGCTTTAGAACAGATTGCAAAATTTGAAGCAG
>JANPPB010000013.1:0-6617 GCA_031428295.1 Segetibacter sp.
TTTTGAACGTATCGGGCAACGCACAAACCCGGTTGATTTATGGATTTGTAAAAGATAGTGTTACGCTCTATCCCATTGAAGCCAAGGTTACTAATGTTACCAAAAAAAGGAGTGTTACCACCGATGCAAATGGCTTCTTTAAACTGGATGCCGCTGCCAATGATTTTATTTTTATCAGCGCGCCCAATTTCACCTACGATACACTCAACTATTCACTTTTCTTTACAGATACCATTACACTTTTGTTAAGCCCTGCGGGCACCATTTTACCCAACGTAACCGTTACTACAAGGTTTAACAAATATCAATTGGACAGCATTCAACGCATGACAGAATTTCAACAAGACAGGGGGACTACTTATAACACAGTGGAAAGCAATCATGGTCCCGGGTTTGGTATGACTATAAATCTTGACAGGTTTAAAAAGAAGTACAGGGATAAGAAAAGGGATGAAAAAGTATTTAATATTCTTGAGAAAAGTGCTTATGTAGATTATCGTTTTTCACCCCAGATTGCTGCGTTATACACTGGTCTAAAAGGTGAGAAATTACAGGCATTCATCATAAAAAATAAGCCAACGTACCAGTGGCTGCGACTACACCCCACCAACGAAGATGTGTTGTATTACATCAATCAAAAATTAAAAGAAAGAAAGCACTAAGGTTGAATGTTTGTTGAAACGTGACTTGGGTTGCCTGTAGTGTAGATTTCTTATAAACTTTCATTCATTCATTTACATCCTCAGCATATCTGTTGCTTGTGGGTATCTCAATGTTGGCAAGCTTAACTTTATTTATTAGCGACAGATTTACTTTTGTGGTCCTCCCGCAAAGCGGTTACTTCTTAAGATCAAATTTTGAAATTACCCTGGGTATCTAATTCTAAAATGCCATATTCTGCCCCAACTGTCCAACCATTTAAATAAGCCCCCCCAGGTATTTATTTATTACAGCTATATGCTCATCTTTGCCTTCATGAAAACGTTATGTTTTGATTTTGGCAACACCCGTCTTAAATGCGCAGTATTTGAAGGCAGGGAGTTTAAGGAATTGCTGGTACTCGAGAACGATTCTGTTGATACCATGCAGCAGCTCATAAACAAATACCAGCCCGACAGGGCTATACTTGCTTCGGTTATAGAGCATAACCCCGAAGCTGAAAAGCTATTGGCCTACAAAACTGTTTTTCATAAGCTTAACCACGAAAGTAAGTTTCCGATAACTACACCCGTGGGTAAGCCCGCTACTATTGGTGCCGATCGCCTGGCTATGGTAGTTGCAGCAATTGACCTGTATCCCAAACAACATAACCTTGTTATTGGGTTGGGCAGTTGCATCACTTTTAATTTTGTAAATAAATACCACCAGTTTTTAGGAGGCAGTATTTCGCCGGGGCTCGAAATGCGCTTTAAAAGTTTAAACCATTATACAGCCAGGCTTCCGTTGGTAGAGGCTAACTGGAATTTTCCTTTGGTGGGGTATGATACCGAGACCAATATTTTGAGTGGAGTGGTTTTGGGGATGGCAAAAGAAATTGATGGCGTAATCGATTTATACAGAGAGAAGTATGCCAACTTTAACGTCCATTTAACCGGGGGTGATACACCCTTTTTTGGCTCTCTGCTAAAAAAAGAGATATTTGCAGACCCTTATTTAATTTTCAAAGGTCTGTATGCGATTAGTGAGTACAATTATCAAAACAAAACATAGGCTGGGTTTTTTACTTCTTTTAGGATCTTTTACTGCTAATGCGCAAGAAAATTCTCCTTATTCAAGATATGGTATCGGCGATATTTTTCCGGGCCAGCATATAATAAATCGTGGCCTTGGTGGTATTACTGCGGCTTACCGCGATCCCTTAGGTCAATCAGTAAATTTTTCGAACCCGGCAAGTTATAGCAGCATTGCTTTGGTAACCTACGACATAGGTATAACAATAGACAATCGCAAACTTCGCAGTGCGGACCCTATCAAAAAATTCAATTCAACTAATTTTAGTCCTTCTTACGTGGTGCTGGGTTTACCCATCGACAAAAAAAGAAACATTGGCGTGGCCTTTGGTCTTCGCCCCATTTCAAAAATCAACTATTCTATTATCGATAATAGAAGATTGGAAGGCATCGATAGCGTCTCATCTTTATACGAAGGCAACGGCGGTTTGTACCAGGGCTTTATGGGTATTGGTAAAAGATGGGGTGGCTTAAGTTTGGGTATAAATGGTGCTTATAATTTTGGTAGAAAAGAAACGTCAACGAGGGTAATTTTTCATAACGATACCGTTAACTACCAGTACAGTAACTATTCTACCATAACAACCTACAATAAACTGGCTGTTGAAGCCGGCATGCAGTACCAGTTTAAAACGAGCAAAAATTCGCAGGTAAGATTAGGTGTGGCAGCTAAATTGAAGCAATCGCTAAATGCAAGCCAGGATAAAACCAGAGAAACATTTTTTTACGATGCTACTGGTGCAACTGTTGCTATAGATACCGCATTATCGAAAACAGCATTTGAAGGAAAAATTGTTATACCCGCTACATACACTGCCGGCATTGCATTTGAAACACAAACGGCTGAAAAATTAACCCGCACTTTGATTAGTGTTGAATATGAAAGTACCAAATGGAGCGATTACCGGTTTTTTGGTCAACCCGATAAATTGGTAGATAACTGGCACCTGCGTTTTGGTGCGCAACTTTCACCAGATTATTTACATGCACAATCTTTCTGGAGCCGGGTTACCTATCGCACCGGTTTTTTCTACGGTGAAGATTATATAAATGCAGATGGTAATGGACTAAAAAGTGTTGGCCTTACGCTTGGTTTGGGTTTTCCGGTTCTTAAACGGTCTAACTACACCAACCAATATTCAAACATTCATACAGCTTTCGAATTTGGTAAGCGGGGAGGTAAGGTTAACAACATAACCGAAAACTTCTTTCGTTTGTCTGTTGGGTTTAGTTTAAGCGACATTTGGTTTATTAAACGCAAGTATGATTAATGATCATCTTAAAAATATAACCTTAAAGGCAGCTCTTATAGTGAGCTGCTTTTTTGTATATGCCTGCGAAAATAATTATACCGAAGTGCAGCAATTGGGTAAGAAAAAAGTAAATATTGAAGAAGGTAAATTTATTGAAAGCTACTTAAGCCAGAATGGATTGATGAAGGCAAAGCTTACAGCTCCTTTAATGTTACGCTACCAGCTCGACACGCCTAAAACTGAATTTCCTAAAAGTTTGCATGTTGATTTTTACGATGTCAATACAAAGATAGAAAGCCAGCTAAATGCCAAATACGGCAACTACCTCGAAAACGAATCAAAGGTGTTTTTAAAAGATAGTGTAGTAGTTTTTAATGTAACGGGAGATACTTTGCACTGCAGGGAGTTGTACTGGGACCAGCGCCAAGGATTGTTTTATACTGAAAAGAATGTGATCATTCAAAAACCTGATCAAAAGATATATGGTACCGGGCTAACTGCAGACCAAAGCTTTAAGTGGTTTACTATCAAAAATGCTTATGGGTTCATCAACATACCCGATAGCAGCTTTTTGGCACAGTAGCTACTGAAATAATGGAAATTTTCTACGTTACGGTAGTCTATAAACCAGGGTCTAATGCGTTGAGAAACCTGATACTACCGTAACATCTGTGAGGCTTTTGTTTACGTTACGGTAGTCTTGATGTACTGTTCATTATTTACGTTACGGTAGTCTTGATGTACTGTTCATTGAACTACCTCTTTTGAGACTACCGTAACATACGTTTAATCATTTTCTATTTCGATCAATAGCCATCTATTTACGTTACGGTAGTCTTGGTGTACTGTTCATTGAATTAACTATTTCGAGACTACCGTAACATACGTTTAATCATTTGCTGCTTCGATGATTGTTGCCATTTTTACGATACGAAAGTCTACAACTAAAGGTTTAATAAGTTGAGGTGTTAAAAACCACCGTAACATCAGTAATAGATCATTTGTCAATTGAATTTCTTATTGCTGAGTACTAAATTGTAAACTTTTACTCTCGAGGTACAAAGTATCAGGATCAAAATCTACATCTTCATTCCAAACTACCGTACCTGTCATAACCTTCGCCTGGGCACATAACACTTCATTCTTCAGTGTTTCATAAATCGGATAAGAAAGATATTCAGTAAAATCAAAAATTTTCTTCTCATTATTTGTAAAGGTCAAAACAAGCTTGTATGGACTTTGATAGATCACCTTTTTAACTCGTGGATTCATAGATTTTATTTTAATGGTTCAATATTAAAGACTTTGTTGCCGGATACTGCCAAACTCCAATTTGCCATTAGGTCTTCTTTATGAATTTCAATCCATGCCTTTATTAATTTTTCTTTATTAGTTGGAAGCGCCCCTTCAAGTAATTGACCTTCAGGAATCTGGTAAACTCCTTCTCTTTCGCCATACCTAACGTGTATATGCGGGAGGTTATGCTTTTTTGTATCTAAATAATACATAGAAACAATCAAACCGTAAAAGAGAGAGATTACAGGCATAAACAAATTTACAAAATGTGATAGGATTGAATGCAAACAAACAAATTATCAAATTTCAGTTGGACTATATTGTCCTTTCTAGTTACAGTAGTCTACAACTAAGAGTTTAAAAAGTTAAGGCTCATAAGACTACCGTAACATCCGTGATAGTACAATAGAATCATTTGCTGCTTCGATCAATAGCCATCTATTTACGTTACGGTAGTCTTGATGTACTGTTCATTGAACTAACTCTTTTGAAACTACCGTAACATCAGCGACCAAGACTACCGTAACATATATCCTCATCATCTACCCTCACTCAAATTATTTTTGGCTCTTATTCCTTAATCAATAACTTACCCTCATCAATTTTAAATATGAAAAAAGTATTGTTACTGGTCTTTCTCACCCTTACTTCCAGGCTGTTTGCGCAGATAAAGGCTGAGGATGTAAGCACATTTACACTCACCAATGGTATGAAGATTTTGGTGCTCGAAGACCCTTCTATTCCCAATGCAAATATGTACCTGTTTTACAAAGTAGGTTCGCGAAACGAGCATCCAGGCATTACAGGCCTGTCTCATTTTTTTGAACACATGATGTTTAATGGCGCCAAAAAATACGGCCCTAAAATGTTTGACCGCACCATGGAGTTTAATGGTGGTAGCAACAACGCCTATACTACCGAAGATGAAACCGTTTATACCGATTGGTTTCCCGCCTCAGCCCTTGAAGTAATTTTTGATTTGGAAGCAGACCGCATAGCCAGCCTTTCGATCGATACCCAAATGGTAAACAGCGAGAGAGGCGTTGTGCTTAGCGAACGCAGTACCGGCCTGGAGAACTCACCCTGGCGTTTGTTGCTACAATCAGTACAGGCCACAGCCTTTCAGGAAGGGCCTTACCACTGGCCGGTTATTGGTTACGAAGAAGACATAAAGAACTGGACGAAGGAAGACCTGGAATATTACTTCAAAACCTACTATGCCCCCAACAACTGCGTGGTTGTTATATCAGGTAATGTAAAGGCTGCGGAAGTAAAAAAACTGGCCGAAAAATATTTTCAACCAATTCCTGCACAACCACGGCCAAAACCGGTTCACCTTTTAGAAACTCCGCAGGAAGGGGAAAGAAGGATTGTGGTAAAGAAGCAGGTTCGCAACCCATACCTCAGCATAGGTTACCATGTGCCCGAAACAAAGCATCCTGATTTTTATGCGCTCGACATATTATCCTCTATACTTAGCAGCGGCAAATCCAGCAGGTTGTATGCCTCGCTAATTGATAAGCAACAACTGGCAACTTCAATATTTGCAAGCTTCGGCACCTCCATCGATCCGGGTTTGTTTTCTGTAAACGCCATCACCAATAAAGGCGTATCTGCTGAGGTATTGGAGCAAGCCATTTATACCGAACTTGAAAAAATAAAATCTTCAGGCATAACTGAAAAGGAACTTGAAAAAGTAAAGAACCAAAAGCTGGTGGAGTTTTACGACCAGGTTGAAACCATTAATGGAAAATCGAATAACATAGGCACCTACGAATTATTTTTTGGCGACTACCGAAAAATGTTTGAGGCTCCCGCTGAATACAATAAAGTGACCACGGCAGATATAAAACGTGTAGCCACTCAATACATAAAAAAAAGCAATCGTACCGTAGGTATTTTAAAATCAAATGTGGAGGACTAATATCATGCAATCATATAAATACATAATGGTTTTATTACTGGGCTTTGCATCGTTTACGCAGGGCAGTACACAAACCGGGAGTACATTTAAATTACCTGCTTACGAAAAAGTAGTATTGAAAAACGGGCTAACCGTTTACTTAATGGAGCAGCACGAAGTACCCATGATCAACGTGTCTGCCATATTGCCCGCTGGTGCAGTGTACGATGGTGAGCAGTCAGGCCTTGCATCGCTTACAGCCTTAGCGTTAAAGCATGGTTCAGCTAACATGAGCAAATCTCAAATGGATGAAGCCCTTGACTTTGTAGGAGCAACGCTAAACACTTTTGCGGCCAAAGAGTATGCTGGCATCAATGCAAAGTTTGCAACCAAAGACAAGGATGCGGTATTAAACATTGTTAAAGAAGTAATGCT
>JANPPB010000014.1:0-2222 GCA_031428295.1 Segetibacter sp.
CAGACGGTATACAATTACTACATCCATCCCCAATGGGACGATTTTGGCAGCCGTACCCTTTACATGAAAATTTTGTTTGTTGACTATGCAGAACAATATGCCATCTTAGAACTTATAGGTGAGTGGAATGATGCCATTGAAAATGATATTATGACCTTGAAACGGGACGTGATAGATGAGATGCTACTGCAACACATTTCCAAGTTTATTTTGATAACAGAGAACGTTTTAAATTTTCATAGTGGCGATAAAGATTATTACGAAGAATGGTTTGAAGAAGTTACTGATGATGGAGGATGGATAGTGGCCCTTAACATGCCGGAGCAAACTCAATACGACTTTAAAAGGCGAAAGCTTAACTATTACATTGAACTGATGAATATACCCACCTGGAGGGTGTTTAAACCACAGCATCTATTCGAGAAAATAGACACAGACATCAGCAAACGACTTGACTAAGTTTGCCTGTTATTTTATCCTGATCTATTGCATTATTTCTTATTAGTTGCAAAGGTCAATCCGTTACTTTTACCAAAAAAAGTTATGTCTTATACTCCTGCTCCCGGCCGTTACGATAATATGCAATACAGAAGATGTGGCAACAGTGGTGTTTTACTTCCTGCTGTATCGCTTGGTCTCTGGCATAACTTCGGACACGTTGATTTGCTTGAAAATTGCCGCGAGATATTGCACCTCGCTTTCGATTCAGGCATCACCCATTTTGACCTTGCAAATAACTACGGTCCCCCGGCCGGTTCGGCCGAAGAAAATTTTGGCCGCATTTTAAAAGAAGATTTTAATGGCTATCGCGATGAAATGATCATTTCGACCAAGGCCGGTTATTACATGTGGCCGGGTCCGTATGGGGAGTGGGGATCAAAAAAATACCTGGTATCGAGTCTTGATCAAAGCCTGAAAAGAATGGGGCTTGAGTATGTTGACATATTTTATTCGCATAGGCCCGACCCTAATACGCCTATGGAAGAAACTATGGGAGCACTTGACTTAATTGTCAGGCAGGGAAAAGCATTGTATGCAGGTATATCAAGTTATAGTAAAGAAGAGACTACACAGGCAGTTGCTATACTAAAACGATTGGGTACACCTTGTTTAATTCATCAACCAAAATATTCTATGTTCGACCGTTGGGTTGAAGGTGGATTAATGGATGTTTTACAGCAGGAAGGCATTGGCTGTATTCCTTTTTCGCCGCTGGCGCAGGGCTTACTAACCAATAAATATCTGCATGGCATACCAGAAGATTCCAGGGTTGCCAAACCACATGGATTTTTAAAAGAGAACCATTTAGACGAGGCTACTCTTGGTAAAATCAGAAAGTTGAATGACCTGGCACAGCATCGTGGACAAACGCTGGCCCAAATGGCTTTGTCGTGGATTTTAAAAGACAATAGAATTACCACTGTACTGGTTGGAGCCAGCAAGCCTGCGCAAATATCAGATAGCCTGGAATGTCTTAAAAATATTGAATTTTCGGGGGAGGAGCTGCAGCAAATAGAATCAATCCTTGCCTGATTTAAAACAATGGGTGATTATAATTTCAGGCGAAGCCCAATCCCAATATTTTGAAAAATTTGTGGGCGGTTTTTAATGTCGTCATCGTACACAATATCCAGCAAAAATGTTGCCGCAAAAACCTTTGAAATGTTTATTGACAGCAATGTGTTGCACAAAACATCAAAGTTGTTGGGCTTGTGTTTGTAGTTGCTAAACAAATCGAGCCTGCCTGAATACGTCATTATTTTTCCAAAGTTGTGGTTAACGTGTACTGAAAAATAAGGCCCAATTTCGTTGTAGGTTGAACGTGCAGAGTCTACTCCAAATTTCGATACATTAAAAAAAGCATTGTCGGTCTTTAACACCCAACGGCTGGTAAGCGGCGATACAAATACGGACAAATATGTATCAGCCGATTTGTACTTTTTATCAATACCGGGCGATAGAATGATTTTGCCGGGAGTAAGGAAATTTGATATTTTTTTGTGCGAATTTTTATAATCAAAACCTGGTAGAAACTGTGAGTTAAAATTGGAGAGAAAACCATAGAAGTAATTCTTTCCCATCTCATGTTCAAACTCAAGTGTCAGGTCGCAACGGTCGTTTGTTTTTCTAAACTCTTTAAAGCTGGAGGCTTCTATAAAACCCAGTTCAATGTCGGAATAAGCATCGAAGCTGTAGTGACCAAAACGGTGATGTAAAGAATA
>JANPPB010000015.1:0-2610 GCA_031428295.1 Segetibacter sp.
GTTTCTAATTGTTTCACTTTTTGCAACCTCCGTTCATGACGTTCTGCACCACTAAAGCTTGCCTGTAAAAATGCAAGTACATATTCTTTTGCTGCCATTACACCCGTTATCCGTCCACCAAGGCAAAGCAAATTCATATCATCATCTTCAACACCCTGGTGTGCCGAAAAATGATCATTAATCAACGCTGCCCTTACGCCTGTAATTTTATTGGCGGCAATAGAAGCACCTACCCCACTGCCACAAAAAGCAATGCCCCGTTCAACTTGTTTAGCACTTACTGCCTTTGCAAGTGGTATCACCATATCAGGGTAATCATCATTGGTGTCCAGTTCAAAAGCACCGAAGTCTGTCACTTCGTAACCGATCTGTAATAGCCAACTTTTAATCTCCTCTTTTAAATCAAAACCTCCATGGTCTGCCGCAATACCAATTTTCATACACGAATTTTTTAGAATGGAGTTATGTTGAAATTAGCTAACCAGTGCTGGCTTTCCAATTACTTTTTCATCAAGGTATTGCCAGTTAAAATAATTTTTGGCATTGGTGTAACAAATGTCTTGTACCAATTTACCAATCCATTTTATATCGTTAGGCAATTCTCCGGCTTCAATTTCATGTCCAAATAAATTACATAAAATGCGGCGGAAATATTCGTGGCGGGGAAAAGAAAGAAAACTCCTGCTATCAGTAAGCATCCCTACAAAACGGCTGAGCAAGCCCATATTTGACAATGTGTTGAGTTGATCAATCATGCCGTCCTTTTGATCGAGGAACCACCAACCAGAGCCAAATTGAATTTTACCTGCCACAGAACCATCGTTAAAATTACCGCTCATGGTTGCAAATAGTGCGTTGTGGTTCGGGTTTGAATTATACAGAATCGTCTTAGCCAGTTTATCTTCCTTATCCAGCTTATTTAAAAATTTTGAGAGTGCCGTTCCCTGACTATAATCACCGATTGAATCCCACCCGGTATCCGGTCCCAGTTGTTGTAGCATGCGGCTATTGTTGTTACGCATAGCTCCCAAATGATATTGCTGCACCCAGCTTTTTTCCCAATCCCACTGAGCAAACTGAATAAGCATTGCCGACTTAAACTTGTTTCTATCTGTAAGTGAAAGTTCTTTACCCGATAGGATTGTAGAAAATATTTGTTCTATTTCAAGGCTTGTATAATCTTCGGCATAAACCTGCTCAAGCCCATGATCCGAAACATTGCACCCTGCTGCTGCAAAAAAGTTATGGCGGCTTTGCAAAGCGCTCAAAAAATCGCTGTAGTTGCTAATAGAAGTATCAGCAGCAGTTTCAAGGCGGTGTATATAATTATTGAAGTTCACCGGGCTGTCCACATTCATTGCCGGGTCTGGCCTGAAGGCCGGTAAAACAGCTACTTCAAAATCTTCTTTTGAAAGGTTGATATGATGCTGAAGATCATTTATCGGATCATCAGTAGTACAAACCAGCTTAACATTCATTTTCCGTAGCAGGTTTCTAACTGAATATTCGGCTGATTGCAGTTTTGCTGAGCATTCTTCAAATATGTCGCTGGCCGTGTCTCCATTTAAGATGGTAGTAATACCAAAATATCGTTGCAGCTCAAGGTGCGTCCAATGATACAGGGGATTGCGCATGGTATATGGTGCCGTTTCTCCCCATTTTTGAAACTTCTCCAAATCACTTGCATCGCCTGTAATAAACTTTTCATTGACGCCATTTGCCCTCATAGCCCTCCACTTATAATGGTCACCCTGCAGCCATGCCTGTGTAAGGTTTTTAAATTGATGATCTGATGCTATCAGGGCCGGGGATAAGTGGCAGTGATAATCAATAATGGGCATTTGTTTGGCAAAATCATGGTACAAATGCTCAGCAGTTCTATTGGTGAGCAAAAAATTGTCGTTTAAGAATGCCTTCATTTTACTGGAATTGCTTTGGGTAATAGTTTGAGAAAAATACTGTGCAATCGTTATTGGCATTTTGAGTTTTACTTTCAGCAATACCAATTTTTGTATAGCCAAATTAAGATGCAAATTGTAAAGCAACCTGCTTTCAACTCATAAAGGGTGAGATATAACGTTGTAAACAAAAAGGAAGAAGAAGTGTGGAGATTATAAATGCTACTCAAAAAAGTACCTGATACATTTATTGAAGTTATCCACCGGCCTGATTAAACTTTACAAAGAGTTTTAATCTCGTCAAACATGAAAATTTACCTTACCCCAAAACTTTATTAAAAGTATTTGTTCTATGCTTCTGTTTAACAAAAACCACAGGTCTTGCATCAAAGTTTAATCAATTCTGGTAGCTTTTTTACAGATCAATTATCTGGTGGTTGCATACCCTGAGCTTAAAGGCATTTGTGCATAACTAATCTTCAGTTATTTTATTGGGTTTGATTTTTGAAACTAATTTTCTCTTTCTTTACATCCTCAATTAAAGCAAGCAAAATGGAACCCGTTACCATTACATCAACCTTTCAAAAAGCTGAAAAGCTTACGCCTAAGGACCTGATAAGAAAACACATTGCTGATCCTACTCACAAAATAACTGAAGAAGAATTTGACAAATTAATAGTGGGCGTTTTTAGCTCAGAAACTGTTGAAGACC
>JANPPB010000016.1:0-11943 GCA_031428295.1 Segetibacter sp.
ATGGTACTTGCTTCTGCTATGGATGAGCTGTCGGTTAACAGCATAGCTTCTTCATCACTCACTTTAAAAAAGTGGCAACGTTCCATAAAATACCACGACTGTTCGATAAAGGTGTCTGTATTATTTTTAAATAAAAGATGCCTGTAATTGGGATCGAAACAGATGAACAATTTACTTTCAATCGCTTTATGCAAAAGCCCTTTGTAGGCTTGCTGTAAAGGGCCGGGTAAAAAGCCGGTTGCCGATCCAAAATGAACAATCGAACATTCAGACAGGTTGATCCCATCTACTTCGCTTTCGCTTAACTGGCCATCTGCACCCCTGTTAAAAACAAAATCCCGTTCCCCATCATTCATAAGCGATACATAGGCAAACGTGGTAAAAAAGTTTTTGTCCTGGTGCATCCATTGGGTAGATACGCCAAAGTCTTTCATTACATCCACCAACTGCTGTCCAAAAGGATCGGCTCCAACTTTTGCGGCCAATAAAACTTCGCCGCCAAGCGCCGCTATAGCTGCGGCAACATTAGTAGGGGCACCGCCGGGTTTCTTTAAAAAATGTTCTCCTTTCGATAAAGTAGATCCGGTGTCGGTGCAGATCATGTCTATAAGCGCCTCGCCAATGCAAAGTATTTTCATTTTGGATGATTTATTAGAGTGGTTTGGATAAGACTTACTTTCTAAACATACTATACAACTTCAGGTATACACCGTTACTCCAGCCAAATCCATCCTGCGATGGATATTCACCACCACCACTTTCCAGGTGAATGTCTTCAACATTGTATTTCTCCATCATCTTGCCTGTGTTTTCAAACACTTTTTCGTTTACCTGCATCCATCTTTGCGCTATGGTTTCGGCTAAGGAATCGTAACCATAATTCATCAATCCTTGTATAGATAAATATTGAAGTGGCGCCCATCCGTTTGGTGCATCCCATTGTTGCCTGGTGCGATAAGGTGTGGTTAGTAATCCACCACCCTTTAAAAACTTTTGCTCAAGATGCTCCTGCACAAATGCTGCCTGTGGCTTTGTAGCAATGCCGGTAAATAAAGGTAATACCGCTGCCAGCGACCATTTGTTAGTGGTGGTTTGCTTTTTAAATTGATAATCGAAAAAGAAATTTTCTGTATCGCTCCAGCAGTATTTTAATATAGCTGCCCTGCGCCGGGCGGCTTTAGCATGATACTCTTTAGACAATGTAAAAGATTGTAAGCTTGAGTAAGCTTTCTCTAACAACTCCTCATAATAATATAACAGGCAATTAAGATCTACAGGAGCAATATTGGTCGTTTCAATGGTTGAAAGGTGCATAGTATCCGCAAACCATCTGCTCGAGAAATCCCAACCACTTTCGGCACCTGCTCTAAGGTGCGTATAGGCTTGCATGTCTTTGTTGGCATACATCATTCCGGTTTGTACATCCTCGTAATACGATTCTTCACGGGGTGTGGGCTTATCATCAAAATAGCGGTTTAATACGGTGCCATCTGCCAGCTTAACTACCCTGCGATTTTGATGGTCCCCACCAAGATTTTCTTCACCATCCATCCACCAATTATATTCTTTCTGCAGGGCAGATAAATATTTTTTGTAGATACGGTCGCCCATTTTTTCCTGCAGTAAGCCAACCATCATTGCAAAATATGGCGGCTGCGAACGGCTTAGGTAATAAGACCGGTTTCCATTGGGTATGTGGCCATAAGTGTCGATCAGGTATTTAAAATTATCCAGCATGTTCTCAATAAGATCGAAGCGGTTACTTACAGCCAAACCCAGCATGGTAAAGTAACTATCCCAATAATAAATCTCCCTGAAACGGCCACCCGGTACCACGTATGGATAGGGTAGGGGTAACAGCGAACTGTATTTTTCGCTTATATCAGCCTTGCGGGTAAGTATGGGCCACAATTCCTCCAGGTGTTGTTTAAGACTGCTATTACCGGTTGGTAGTACCGGATTATACGTAACAGGTACTTTAAAATTTTCTTTAATAAAGTTTTTTAAACTGGCATTAGTGGTGTCGCGTTGTTTTTGAAGTGCCGCATATTTTCTCATAATTACAGATGGCTCAAATTTGGGTACCGCATCAACAAAAGTTTTATTGTCGCCCAACGCTCTTTTTAATTGTACATCCACAAATAATTTCCCCCATATTTTATCAGGCGTTAAAGGCTGGGTCCTGGTTTTAACTGTGGGTGATGTACCATAAGTTTTAGCACCTGCTCCTTCTTTAACAGGGTTTGTTTGAGCCATAGAACTATACAAAAAAAAGATGTTTGTCAAGATGGTTACTATTGTTTTCATACGGGCTTAATTTAGAAGGGCTCAGGCAACAGTATTGAACTGTAATTGGCAGCATAATTAATCAATTTATTTATAAGGCAATCAACCGTTTATTTTTGAAGGGCAACAAGATTAAGCAGGTTGTCCTTAAAATAACAATCCTCCTCAATCGATCAAAAGTTCAACTTTTTTTAAAGGATGCAAAGCAACAAATTCATGAGCCACCCAAGTATAGATAAGTCCTGGCAAAATTTGATGAACGCCGATCAGATCATACTTGCTGCCACCATTTCTGCAACATCCAACACCTGCACCTCGTTTTCTTTTTCCTTATTCTTAACGCCATCGGTCATCATGGTATTACAAAAGGGGCAAGCAGCAGCAATAAAATTTGCCCCGGTTTCAACGGCTTCGCTTACTCTTTCAATATTTACATAGCGGTCGCCTTTTTCTTCCTCCTTAAACATTTGTGCACCACCGGCACCACAACAAAGCCCATTGCTTTTACAACGTTTCATTTCAACCAATTCAGCATCCAAGGCTTCTAATACCTTGCGGGGAGCTTCATAAATATTGTTTGATCTGCCCAGGTAACAACTGTCGTGATAAGTAATTCGTTTTCCCTTAAAACTTCCTTCCTCTTTCATTTTAATCCGTCCATTATCTATCAATTGTTGCAACAGCATGGTGTGGTGAATTACTTCAAAAGTTCCACCCAGCTCAGGATATTCATTTTTTAAAATATTAAAGCAATGGGGGCAGGTAGTGACAATTTTTTTTATCTCATAATTATTCAGCACCTGGATATTCTGGTAAGCCATCATCTGGAATAAAAATTCGTTTCCGGCACGTCGGGCAGGGTCCCCCGTGCATGCTTCTTCCTTACCCAAAATGGCATATTTGTAACCTACCTTGTGCAATATTGTGGCAAATGCCCTGGTTATTTTTTGTGCCCTTTGGTCAAAACTGCCTGCACAGCCCACCCAAAATAAAATATCCGGAACCTCGCCGTTTGCCATCATTTCCGCCATTGTAGGTACTGTCATGAACGCTGTTTATTAAGTTTAAAAATACATTGACTGAACCGATATTGTAACACTTGCCAGGCAAACAACTGATAAAATTTTGAATGCAATAACGTTTATAACAAAAATGTAGAACAAACAGGTTTAGGTTTGGTTAAAAACCATTCGCAGCTTTATATACTTAAATTTGCACCATTAAAATGTTAGTATTGATTAAAGCCTGGCAAACAATTACGGATTGGGAGAAGTGGCCTTTTTATTTGATATATACCCCACTAATTTTTGTGTGGATCTATTATGCCATCAGGGCAAGGGCGTTCTGGTATTTTAGTCCGGTAAATCCTACGCTTGAGTTTTCGGGTTTTGAGGGCGAAGGCAAAAGAGAAATGTACGACCTGATGCCAGACAAATATTATCCATCCACTATTTATATACAACCGGGTTTACCCGATACAGCATTGCTAAATGAAGTTAAACAGGCACGTATCAACTATCCTTTAGTGGTGAAACCAGACAGAGGCATGCAGGGTATTTTGTTTAGAATAATTGAAACGGAAGATCAGTTGAAACAATACCATAGCATGATGCCAACGGAATATGTAGTTCAGCAATTTGTTGACCTGCCGCTGGAATTTAGTGCGTTTCATGTAAGGTATCCCGGTGAGAAGAAAGGGAGGTTGACTGGTTTTATATTAAAGGAATATTTATCGGTTGAGGGTGATGGACAATCTACGTTGTTAGCGCTGATCCAAAAGAATAATAGAACGCAGTTAAGGTTGGATGAGTTGAAAGCAAAGCATAAAGACAAATTAGACCTGGTGATACCTGACCACGAAAAATATTTTTTAAGTTTTGCCGGTAATCATAACCGCGGTGCAAAGTTTATAAACCTTCACCACGAAATTGATGAAAAACTGCACCGAATTTTTGATAAAATCAGTTATGAATGCAAGACTTTTTTCTACGGCAGGTACGATTTAAAATGCACTTCTCTTGACGATCTTAAGGCTGGAAATAACATTTTGATACTTGAGTTTAACGGAACGGGTGCCGAACCCAACCACATTTATGATTGCAATCTTTCTTACCTGCAGGCATTGAAAGAAATAGCCATACATTGGAGGCACATGTACAAAATCGGGCGGATTAACAATGCTTTGGGTGTACCTTATTGGGGTTTTAATAAGGGAACAAAACATCTGTTTAAGGCAAAGAAATTATTCAAAAACTTACGCAAATTCGATCTTGAAACAGTGATCGCCTAATCTTCATATAATTACCTCCTGCCTGCTCAACTATGACAAACAGTTTTATTCTTACACATTGTACTGATATTAAACATTCATAAGCTTACGATGCCTGATCTACTGAGGGTACTTTTTGTGGGTATACTGGTAAGTTTTCTTGGGCAATTGCCTCTTGGGAATGTAAACATTGCAGCCACCCAGCTTAATGTACAGGAAAGCCAAAAGAGTGCCTGGAAGTTTGCAGCAGGGTTAGTTGTAATAGAAGTCATTTATCTGCGTCTTGCACTTACAGGTATCAATTGGATCATTAGCAACAAAATGCTGTTTATTATTTTAGGTTGGACCACAGTAGCCTTATTCATGATTTTGGGGATCGCCAGTTTTATTGCGGCACGCAAACAGTCTAAGGATAAGAAAGCGCTGATGTTGAATAATAAGATTGACCGTTTTTTACTGGGCCTGAGCATTAGTGCAGTCAATCCTGTTCAAATACCTTTTTGGGTTACCTGGAGTTTGTACCTCATCAATGGTAAAATGCTGCATCCTGTAGCTACAGAGTATAATGTGTTTACGATCGGTGCCGGTATAGGCACTCTAAGTGGACTGGCCGTTTACATTTACGGTGGAAAATGGGCCATTCAAAAAATTAAGGCTAATAATAAGTCGCTGAATAAATTTATGGGTATTGTGTTTATTGTAGTAGCATTTCTTCAACTATACAAAATGATTTACATGCCCTGGACAGATAACCTGAAATAGCATACTTAATTCTTAGGATTATAAAGGTGGGGTAGTTACCTGACCCGTTATATCAGTATGGTAATGCGAATAACGAAAATTTTTCAATGCAAGCGGTGAAACCAGTTTAAACAAGACTATTTACACTCTTTCGCCCTGTGGCAAATCAACTCGATAGAAAAACTAAAAGCCAATGCAAAGGCAATAGTTTGCCAGATAGACTGACTGTTGATGATCGATACTACCACCATAACCAGGCAAAAAATACTGGTAACTACAGTAAGGGCATTTTTTTCGGTAAAGTATTTTTTTAGCATAAAATAGAAGTAGCTTGTTTTGTGGTGCAAATTAATGTAGCACCTTTTAAGATCATACACGGACCTTATCCGGGCGCCAAACTTTCACTTAAAATTATTTTTTTGAACTTTATCTGTAACGAGTTTTTGTGCTAAAAATTGCGTTTAAGATAAGTTCTTAAAATTAGAAAAGTATTGTTTAACTTAATAGCATTAAAATCTGAATCATGAATCAACATACTATTTCACGAATCGCAATCAGCTTATTGGGTATTGTATTAATTGTGTTTGGCATTCTACATTTCGTAAAACCCGATGACCTGGTAAATTACGTTCCCAATTGGCTACCCGGCGGTAAGCTATGGGTATTCTTAACCGGATCAGCTTTTATTGCTGCAGGCCTTTCGTTCCTGACTAATAAATTTGTAAAATATTCAGGGTATGCTTTAGCTATACTCTTGTTTCTTTTCGTATTAACTATTCACCTGCCAAGTGCCTTAAACAGTGGCGATCCTGCCTTAAGACAAATGTCGTTTGTAAGTCTTTTAAAAGATATGGCGCTTTCAGCATTTGCTCTGTACATAGCCAGTAACGCAGACTACAGAAAGCATTTAACTCAGGACGAATAATTTTTCTTCTTTTAAGATGTATGGTCAATCATTTCAACACCGATTGAAAGGACAATGCCTTATTTGCTTACTTCTTTGTTTTTCATATAACATTAAACTGTAATGACACCCCGGCAATTGCCAGGGTGTTGCATTTGCTATTGAAGTATCTTTCTTTTCAAATTTCTTTTGTTTTATGGTGAAAAAGAAACTGGTAGTCTTATCGGGTGCTGGCATAAGCGCCGAAAGTGGATTAAAAACTTTTAGGGACAACGATGGGTTATGGGAAAACCACAGCATTTATGAGGTAGCCACTCCTGATGGATTTAAAAAAGATCCGCAACTGGTGCTTGACTTTTATAACATGCGGAGAAAAGACGTTGCGAATGCACGGGAAAATGAGGCACATATTGCCCTTGCAAGGCTGCACGAATTGCTTGATGTGCATGTAATAACGCAGAATATAGACGACTTACACGAAAGAGCAGGAAGCACACAGGTATTGCATTTACACGGTGAGATTTTTAGAATGCGCAGTGTAAAAAATACAACCAAAAGTTATGAAATAAGAGGCGATATTAACCTGGGCGATCTGGCAGAAGACGGTAGTCAATTGAGGCCTCATATTGTTTGGTTTAATGAAGCGGTACCTATGATAGAAAATGCTATTAAGCTTATAGAAGATTGTGACTTTTTTGCTGTAATTGGTACTTCATTATTGGTATACCCGGCGGCAAGCTTAATTAATTATGCGCCATACAATATTCCTAAATTTATTATTGACAAATCTATCCCCTACGTTAACTCATTGCACAACTTTCAGGCTATAGAAATGACAGCTAGTGCAGGGGTAAAAGAGCTGGAAAAAAGATTGAAAGCGTTGTTGTAAGAAAAGGATGATTAAAATTACCAAACGTTGTAACACGTTTGGCAACCTAAATGGTGTCTGCCATAAACTCAGCGTAAATTTTATCTGCCAGAATAGTAGTAGATGAAAGCCATTGTTATAAGGACCCTCCAAATCTCTTTTGCATGATTGCTACCAATGTTCGTTTATAAGTTTAGACATGAGATGCTTGTGAATATTCTTTCTGACATGGTGCAGCGCACCTAAAATATTTGTAGAACCACATTCTATAATTACCTTGGTAGGTGCAGCGCACCGAAATATTATTATCACGTATTTGCATTTTCAAGAAAATCAAAAACATATTCTTATTTATAATCAAATCAATTTTTTTAATCAATTCTACCTGACAGCAAAGACTTGGTGTTAGCACGATTGACTTTGGGTGTTTGCTATAAATATAATATTTCGGTGCGCTGCACCTTGAGAAATCAAAAGATGAAAATTCAATCTCTACAAATATTTAGGTGCTCTGCACCTACTGATGTGCGATCGATTATTAGCAACTCTAAGGTGGAAAGATGGATTTATCAGACCCTAAATGATGCCCATCTTTTTCATCAAAAAAGAGGCGTTCTTATTTTTTGCAACACCTGGTAAAATCTTGTAATCAAAAAATAATTCATCATTACTAATCGTACTTTCAAAACAATAGTTTGCTATCACCCCGGGGTACTGGTTTTCAAGATCGCTTAGCTTAAGATCGTGGGTGGCAAATAAAGCCAGACTATTATATTGAACCAGTTTTTTTACAAACTGTTCCGACCCATGGTACTTATCGTCGCTATTGGTTCCTCTCAAAATCTCATCAATCAAAATAAGGCCGGGTTCTCCGTTTTGAATGCTTTGAATGATCTGTTGCAATCGTTTTAATTCAGCCATAAAATAGCTGGTATGCTCCTGCAACGAATCTGTAATTCGTATGGACGAATAAATATTAACCGGATAAAAATGGAATGAAGATGCACATACAGGCAAGCCACACTGCGCCATCAGCGTATTAATACCCACGGTCCTCAAGTAAGTGGTTTTGCCAGACATGTTTGAGCCGGTGATCAACAAAATTTTGTTGTTAATACCAATGCTTACATCATTGCCCACATTTTCTGCCATTGAAATTAATGGGTGGTACAAATTGGTGGCTTCAATGCAAACCTTGTTACTGCTTAGCGCAGGATAAACATTTTCGGGATGGTTAAAGGCGTATGTCGACAAACTCACCAGGCATTCTATTTGTCCAACGCAGTCTATCCAAACCGGTAGCCTGCTATGGTTGTCTTTTTTCCATTTCTCCAAACTGGTAATACAATGGATATCGTACAAAAGAAAACTATTTAAAAAAATGTTGACCAAAACATTTAAACGTTGATCGAGCAGGTTAACCAGCCGGGATAATTTTTGAATGGCCAAATTGGCTTGCTGCGTTTGTTGTTGTAGTTGAAGTAAATGCGAAGAACCCATAACATTTACCTTGTTCCATTCTTTTAAAATGGAGGCATAGGCCTGCAGCATTTCCTGCTTTTTTCCAAGCTGTATGGATTGGGCCGTCACGTATTTGCTAATATACCCTACGTGTAGCCAGCTAATCAGCACCGATAATGACAATAAGGAATATTGACCAACATACATGGAAATCAGGAATGTTATAAAATTGACTACAGGCAGTACATAGCTGACGGCCTGCAGGTACTTATTGTTATAAACTTTACCTGGCTCAGCAACCCAAACTAATAATGGCCCCGCATTATCATACTCCTTTATTGCAAGGGCTTGGGCGCAAATGTGTTGTCGTGCCTGTTGCTGTTTAGCTAAAACTTTAACTGCATCCTGAGTTGCTGCTATTCTTTGTTGATCGGTGTAAGAGTTTTTTAACAATGTTGCAAGGGCTAATTTACCAGAAACCGTTGAAGCCCGGTTTAGAAGATGGTATAATGAATTTGCTCCAAAAATATCAAGGTCAGTATAATAGTGGTCGCCTGATTCTTCGGTACTACCATTATAAAACTGGTTGGGCAAACCATTAATAATATTCCATTCGTTTTGATTGATGAAAAGCAGATTTTCATTCAATTGTTTTTGAGTGGTAATCTTAGCGCTTTGCTTCACCAAAAAAAGAAAACCGGTTAAAGCTGCCAGGGCAGTAACTGCCCAATAAAAATTACCGGATTTAAGCAAGAAGTAAATACAGGAAAGTAATCCCACAAATACTACCAGACGGATGGTAGCCACCACAAAAAATTGCTTTTTGTAACGGCTAATATTCAACGAATATTTATCGATTAAAACATTGTACAATTCATGCAGATCGCTCATTACCTTACTTAATTTCTGTTGGCTTATTCTTTAATTCTTTCAGTAAAACTAATTCCATGATTATTCAGTTCTTTTAATACCGGTTCGTAAATAGCGGCTGTAATTGGAATATGCAAACCGGTTTCTGTAATCTTTCCTTCAAGCACCAATCTTGCTGCTATACCTAAGGGCAGACCCACCGTTTTAGCCATAGCAGTATGGCTGCTGTCCTCGCCCTTAACCATTAAGCTGCTAACAACAGTTGATGAAATTCCTTCAATCTCATATTCAATTTCGTGCACCATCACCACCATGTCCTTGTCGTCTTTAGCAAGTGCCAGCTTACGTTCAATAACATGTTGTAACACATCTGCTGCACTACATTTTCCTTTGTTAATCAGTTCTTCGCTATCAAGCCCTAAAAAAAATAATTGCTTCAAGCTCAGGTTGGCTTCGTGCATTTTTAAAGCAACTGCAGCGGCAGCTTTGTCTTTTACATCTTCCACTTCCATGGTATCCAACTCACCTTTTTCGTTAATTAGCATAATAGAGTCGTCATTTTGCTCACCTTCTTCTTTTAATTCATCTTCTGCTTCCATCAGGGTCATCAGGTTGTCCATCAGGTCCTTTGCGTAAGAAAGTCGGGTAGTCAGCATTTGAGTAAGCCATTCGGCAAAGCCGTGCTTATCAAAATGGAGTTTAAAGAATGTAGCTACTGACATACCATCAGTATCGTATTCAATTATTTCGCTGGTGAGTTTTAGATCTACCATGTTTTTCCACCCAAAGCAAAACTCCGGATGGCGTAAAGTGGTGCGTATAAAAGTGGTGGCCTCTTCCAGGTTGTAAAGAGGAATGTAACCAAGGGAGTCGCGGTTAGGATACCAGGCCCATAACACCTGGCCCGGAATTTCGATGATGTTATTGGTATTGAACAGTTCTTCGTATGGGACTTGTTTGATCTCGTTATCCTCTTTGAATGTGGCACCCGCCTTACCGGCTAAAACAACATTTCGTGGGTTCCAACTCACTTTATAATGCCACGGGTTATCATCACTTTCGGGGGCTACCAGTCCACCGCAATGCGACTTGAAAGAGGTAATTGTTCCGCCCAATGATTTGATGCGGTGGATCAATTGCATAGCACTCATGTGATCAATGCCTGGGTCAAGACCCATCTCGCACAAGAACAAAACGTTGGCAGATTTTATTTCGCCTTCGAGTGCCTGTATTTTCTCATCGATATACGAGGCTGTAAGTAAGTGCTTGCTATGTAAAAGGCAACTGGTAGCAACCAGGTAATGAAGGGCAGGAGGCAGCATTGAAATGACGATATCGGCTTGTTTTACCAGGTCATTTCTCACTTCCTCATTTTCAACATTTGCCTGAACACCTTTAAGGTTAGGGTCTACACTAATTTTTTCATTCAACAGCTCTGCATTGCCATCAACCACGGTGGCTTTCCACGACATTTCAACACAAAGCATTTTTAAATATTTGATTAAGACAGTAGCTGATTTGCCTGCGCCAAATAGTAAAATATGCTTCATGTAAACAAATATAGACAAGGAGATTGTTCCACCTTAATGTTATATCAAAATCATTTAAAGTATAGTTCTGCGTCACCTTTTTAGCACCCTCAAACAAGCTATCACTTTCCAAATTTTGGTGAAAGTTTATAAAGTATGTTCACCAATTCGTTAACTTCGAAAGTTCATAGAAAAAAAAATAAACGTAGAAAATGAAAAAGGAAATAGCAAAAAAATCAAAAGATAAAGTGGTTTCCTGGGACAGCCATTTGGATCACAAGTATGGTATTAATGGAACTGCTTCACGTTCAGAATTTGAAATGAAAGCACAAACGTTCATTCTGGGTGAGTTATTGAAAGACGAAAGAGAAAAAGCAAATATGACACAGGCGGAAATGGCTGAAAAAACAGGAACCAAAAAAAGTTACATTTCACGAATTGAAAACGGTAAAGCAGACATTCAATTATCTACACTCTACAGACTTATTGAGCAAGGTTTAAACAGAAAACTAAAACTATCAATACATTAATTATTTGAGGCAGAACAAAGCTATTGATGAAAGCGAGGCAGATAGTTTAAACTTTGGCTGTTTGCATCGCCATCATTATTCCCGGAAGCACGATAACAATTTTGCTTAAGTTCATACATTGTATTTTTAAGATAAAATTGGATAGCGGTTCCAGGCAGGACATTATAAAATATCCCACCTGCAGCAATAACTCTTCCTTACTTTAGACTTGCCTCATGCTCTGCCACAATCTTTTTCAGAAACTCAAAAAAAGGTTTGGCAAACTCTTTCCTTCGCAACGAAAACTCAACATTGGTCTTTAAAAAATCAAGCTTATTGCCAATGTCATATCTTTTTCCTTCAATAGTATGAGCATAGATATGCTCATTCTTCAACAGGTTAAGCAATGCATCGGTCAGTTGAATTTCGTTGTTCTTACCCGGTGCAGTTTTCTCAAGCGCCTTATAAATTTCCGGCGTTAAAATATACCTGCCTGCAATGGCAAG
>JANPPB010000017.1:0-3154 GCA_031428295.1 Segetibacter sp.
TTAAGCTTTCAATCTTTTCCTAAGTTCTGCTACCGGCATATCAATTTGCTTTCCTATTGGTTTTCCACCTCTGTAGGTAATAACTTTTAGCATGCTGGCATCAGTAGGTATGTTTAGAGGAGATGTATATTTTGGATAGAAATTATCGGGATGCGAATTGTCGAAACTGTAATAAATATCCAGGCCATTTATTTCAGTGGTTAAAGCTACCTGCAATGAGTCCTTGCTATCTTTCTTTACGGTAAAAATCGGGTCATACATAGTACGTGCATACTTTACCTGTTGCACATCCATCCGGTCAAAAGTCTTCTCCACCTTGCCCACAAATAAGTTCCAGTCTTTCTTAGCTTTTGGCGACCATAACGTTTCTGAAATAGCCAGGCTACGTGGCCAAAGCATGTATTGCATGTGGCGGGTATTGTACACTTGCTCTGTCCACAAATTTCCTTGTCCACCCTTAATGTATTTGGCATCTACTCCTTCTGGAACGGGTTCAAAACTGTATGTTTTATTAAGGCGAAGCGTTGCATATACGGGAGGCTCACTAATTTTATCGCCTTGCATGTAGTCCAGATAAACAAAATCAGTAGGTGTCATAACTACATCGTGCCCCATTTTTGCAGCTTCTATACCACCTTTCATTCCGCGCCAGCTCATAACAACGGCATTGGGAGCAAGTCCACCTTCAAGTATTTCGTCCCAGCCAATCAATTTTTTACCTTTTGATTCAATAATCTTCTCTACTCTTTTTACAAAATAGCTCTGCACTTCTTCCATATTCTTCAGCCCTTCTTTTGCCATCAGTTGTTTGATAGCATCACTTTTTTCCCAAAAGTTTTTGGCGCATTCATCACCGCCCATATGTATAAACTCGAAAGGGAATAATTGAGCAACTTCTGTAAATACTTTATCAAGAAATGTATATACTTTTTCGTTGGCAGGGCAAAGGGTGTTATCAATTAAAGCATCGAAACCACCTTTATGCCAGTCCATAATTTTTTCGCCCGAACGTACTTTATAATTCTCGGCGCCGGGTGTGCACGATAGTTCAGGATAAGAGGCAATTGCTGCAAGGCTATGACCGGGTACATCAATTTCGGGAAGAATGTTTACATAGCGTTGTTGCGCATAAAGAACCAATTCTTTAATGTCATCCTGTGTAAAAAATCCGCCATAGTTTCTTGG
This sequence comes from Segetibacter sp., assembly GCA_031428295.1. Lineage (GTDB taxonomy): Bacteria > Bacteroidota > Bacteroidia > Chitinophagales > Chitinophagaceae > Segetibacter. The sequence continues at coordinate 1,186 of JANPPB010000017.1, forward strand.
TTCATCCGCTGTAGGTGGAATGAAGTCTCCAAATGTTCCCACCTTTTTTACGTTCCAGGCGCCAACTTCGGTAAGCCGTGGAAGGCTTTTAATTTGTATCCTCCACCCCTCATCGTTGGCAAGCGTAATGTGCAATATGTTGAACTTGTATTCCGCCATTTTATCAATAAAATCTTTCACTTCTTCTTTGGTAAAAAAGTGACGGCTTACGTCAAACATCAACCCTCTCCATGGAAAGCGGGGATAGTCGGTAATAGTAACAGCCGGCAGTTGCCAAACAACATTTTTTGCTATTGTTTTACCTGCAATTTCTTTTGGAAACAAGTGCAAAAGCGTTTGCACGCCATAAAAAATTCCGGCAGGTTTGTTGGCTTTAATCATAATGCTGCCTGGGTTGGTTACCAGCGAATAACCTTCGTTGCCCAGGCTTTTATCGGCAGAAGCATTGAGCATTAATTTTATTGATCCTACTGCTCCGGATTTTGGAGTTATTGCAGCGGTGTAGCCGGTAGCTGTTTTTAATTGAGCTACCAATTGCTCAGCAATGATTTGTAATTCCGGGCTGCCATTTGTTTCAACTATTATACTTTTAGGAAGCGTATACATTCCCCCGGTTTTAACCATATACACCGGTTCTGGGATCAGGGCTATTTCAGGCCGTTTATCCTGCGAAAAAGTGATTGTAGAAAGAAGCAGGGAACAGAAAACGATCAGGTGTTTTTTCATAATGAAACTATTTTTTTTCTTGTTTGCAATCGTTATTTAAAATTTTATAAAAATCTACGTTTAAAATTATCATTTGTTTTTACATTAAAATGCTAATGAATGCCATTGTACACGTGTATGATTACATTCTTTCCGGAACGTTTATGCCTAATAGGTTCATACCGTTTTTTATTACACTGGCCGTAAACATTCCCAACTGAAGCCGGAGTTCCATTTTCTCTTCACTCTCAGCATTAGTTATAGAATGTTCGGTATAAAAAGAGCTAAATGTTTTTGCCAGGTTATAACAATAGATCGCAACTTTTGACGGATCATGATCCACCGCTGCTTCCTGTAACAAATTGGGGTATTGCTCAATAAGTTTAATGAGTGCTTTCTCCAGAGGTAACAGGTCCGTTACAAGTGGTAAGTTCTGTGGTTGTTGCCTGCGTAAAATGCTTTTTATACGGGCATGGGTAAACTGTATAAATGGAGCAGTAAATCCATGAAAGTCTATACTATCCTCCGGGTTAAAAATCATTCTTCTTTTAGGGTCAACCCTTAGCAGAAAAAACTTTAATGCACCAATGCCAATAGTATCGTACAATTCCAGCAACTCACCCGGTTCAAAATCCTGCACCTTACCCAGCTCCTCCGTTTTTTTGCGGGCTACGTTCACCATTTCATCTACTATATCATCGGCATCAACTACGGTTCCTTCTCTGGTTTTCATTCGGCCGGTAGGCAACTCAACCATGCCATAACTCAAATGATAAATGCCTTCAGCCGATGGAAGTTCCAGTTTTTGGCAGATTAATTTCAATACTTTAAAATGATAGTTCTGCTCATCACCCACTACATAAATACTATTGTCGCATTTAAATTCATCGTACTTGTTTACTGCAAGGCCAATGTCCTGGGTAATGTAAACGGCGGTTCCATCATTTCGCTGTACAATTTTTTCATCCAGTCCGTCATTGGTTAAATCTATCCAAACACTTCCGTCATCTTTCTTATAAAAAACACTTTTTTGCAAACCAATTTCTACCAGTTGTTTGCCTAAAATGTACGTTTCACTTTCGTAATATACTTTGTCAAAATCGCAGCCAATTTTTTTATAGGTAACATCAAATCCTGAGTACACCCAACTGTTCATCATTCTCCATAACTCCATTACTTCGGGTACGCCGGCCTCCCAATCCTGCAGCATTTTTTGAGCCGACTTCATAATGGGAGCTTCCTTTTCAGCAAGGTCTTTACTCAT
>JANPPB010000018.1:0-6763 GCA_031428295.1 Segetibacter sp.
AGCAGCTCGTTTGGATTATCACCAACGGCTACCTCTGCAACCACCTGCTTTTTTTGTGTATCGAACACTAATACTTTATCTCCACCCCAAAGAGAGATGTAAAGTTCTTTTTTATCGGGCGATAATAAACAGGCATAGCTCTCATTACCCAAAGGCAACTCTTTTACAATCTGTTTGCTCAAAAGATCAATTATATACAACGAATTATTTTCCTTGGTAACCACGTACAGCAACCCTGCTGCATCATCAATGTCAATACCTGTTGGAGAAATTTTAACCGGCCACTTTTTGCCCAATATTATGGTATCGCTCAGTTGTAATTTATTGTTGATGATGGCATATATTAATATGCGGTTATCGTTGCCCCCCGAGGCATATAGGAACTTTTCATTGCTGCTGAATTTTAAACCATACCATGATACGGGTATGATCTTGCTGTCCAATATTTTTTCAGTTCGGGTATCAATTAGTTGAATGCTTTGAACGCTTTGGCCGTTGTTGGTAACCGCCAGGTATTTTTTTGATGATGACAGGGCAAGGTTCAGTGGAAGATCGCCCAATGGTATTGACCTGCCTGCCGGCGATAATTGCCAACCATTGGGAAGCCTTACACGTTTATTTGTAAGAGACTCATGGAGTGTTTTAGCAGGTTGAGTTAAGGCTCCGGTTACAAAAGATAATGCTGACAGAATAAGTAAAATGTATTTCATATACTTTGAATGTTTGAGAATGAAGGTTCATAAAACAACATGGGCAGTTATTGTTTAAATGGCTTAGCGAATTTACTTACTCACACTAATACTCATAATTAATTAAAAGTGATGTAGCCTTACTTTAAATGTAAAATGAATATTACCCGGTAGCGATGGTAAACACTTAATCTGCAGGCAACTCATAGTCTGTATCTCCAAATAGGTAATGATTAAACCATAACCAATTGTGCCATATTGCAGCCAGCCTTTCTTTTGGCTTGGTTATGCCGTGGCCAAACCCTTTGTACACTACCAGTTTACTAGGTACTTTTCTGTCTTGTAAACCTCTGTATAATTCATAAGCATTTGAAATAGGTACACGCCGGTCTAACTCGCCATGCTGTATTAATGTGGGTGTAACTGCATTGTTAATGGTGGTCATGGGAGAGGTCTTCCTGTAATTCTCCATATTAGTCCACGGGTCGGTGTGTAAATATTGGCGGGTAAATGGTGTGATGTCAGTAGATACGTAATAGGTGATCCAGTTTGATATGCCTGCCCCAACAGAAATTGCCTTGAACATATTAGTATGTGTTGTAAGGAAAGCAGAAATATATCCACCCTGGCTCCAGCCCATACATCCCATACGGGAGGTATCAATCATTTTTTTGCTATTTAAATATTCCACGCCGCTTACAACATCCCACATGTCGCCAATACCAAGATTGCCCACATTAAGCGATCTGAATTTTTCGCCATAACCGGCACTACCCCTGTAGTTAATTCTTAATACCAGGGCACCTCTTTCGCACCATTGCATTATGGGGTAAACATAAGTGGGTGTAGGTTCGGGCCGGTCTATACCGGTAGGGCCACCATGAATAACTACCAGTAAGGGATACCGCTTTGAGGCATCATAATTTTTAGGCTTCAATAGTATGCCTTCAATAGTGGTACCGTCTTTACTTTTCCATTGAATGACCTCGTTAATAGGCGTATTTACTGCTTCAATTTGTTTTGAAAGGGAGGTTAGCTTTTTGATGGGCTCATTAAGTGCGGTTACATACACTTCAGGTAAGTCGTTATAATTTCTGCCCCCTATGGTAATCCCTTTTGTCTGATTGCTGAATGAAACGGTATTAATCACATCCAAATTAATTTGCACCGGTTTTACATTACCCGAGTTAACATCAATGTTAAACAACTGCAATTTTGTTTTTTGAGAAGCTGTAAAATAGATACCACTTGTTTTCCACTCAACAATTGATTTTTGCTCGTCAAAATCTTTGGCAACCTCACGGCTCTTTTTGGTAGCCATATCATAAATAAATACCCGGTTGTTTTTATAATAGAAAGCTGTTGAGTCGTCAACAGTGCTGTGATAAACAAATTGCTTTCCATCCGGGCTCCAAACATCAAATGCATCAACTGAAGGATTTGAAACAAGGATAGTTATATTTTTTGAGGCTACATTAAGCAAGGCAATGTCAGCATACTGCGATGACGGTATTAATGGGTTGGGAGCTTTGGTAATAGCGATAGTTTTGGAATCAGGACTCCAGGAAAAAGAACTGATGTTGAAGTTGCCTTTGGTGATGCGTGTGGACATTGGCAATTCGTAGCACCTTGATGCAGATGAATCTTTTCTGTTTTTATAACAGGGATACATTCCGGCTAATTCAAGAGAATCAATATTGAAATTGAGTAGCCATAAATGGCTCTGTCTGAAAGTTTCGTCTTCTATTGAAAATGCACCATACCGTTCTTTCAGGTTTTTATCCAGGGTGCTATCCGGATCGGCTTTCAGGTAGGCTAACTGTTTTCCATTCGGGCTCCACTCGTAAGTGCTTATGCCATCTTCATCCCTGCTTATTGCAAATGCTTCTCCGCCTGCAACAGGTATAAGATATACCTGTGTTTTGTCGCCACGATCGGCCAAAAAACTAATGAACTTACTATCAGGCGTAAAACGGGGCTGCATACTACTGCCCTTATTGGTGCGGGTTAACTGGTAAGGTTCGGTGCCGTCTTTTGACAGCCAAATTTCAACGTCATAAGTATTATTTGCCCAGTCGGTGGTGGTTTGAGTGTAAGCTACCAGGTGTCCATCGGGCGAAATAATAGCCGGGCCGGCCTGTTTAAGGCTTAACCATTTTTCGAAGGGAAAGGAAACATTTTTTTGAGCCATAGAACCCATTGTTAATATGGAGCATAGCAGTGTAAGTAGTGATTTCATTATAAACGTTTGTATACTTCTAAAATAACTATATATGGTCTACGACTTACAAATTTGTTACAGCCTCCTCATTCACCCAACCCGAAATACACATGTATTAAAGAGTGAGCATTATGAGACCTTTGTAAAAGCGCTCTTATTAGTGATCTGTATAAAGTTGAAAATTATTTGCCCGGTGTTAGTAGCAGCGAGGTAACCTTTGCAGAAGATTATACCAACAGGAGTGTGGTTTTAATGGACGGGTCTCATTACACAGAACGCATTATTAAAGTGGATGATGAGAATAAAGAGTTGCACTATGCAATGATGGAACCTTCCCCTTTTCTCTACAAAAACCTGCAGGGGATTATAAAAGTTCTTCCGTTTATTGATGAGTGCTGCGAAATATCGTGGACCTGTAGTTACCACGTTACCAATAACCTGTACGAGGAAATAGATGCCTTGTTAACCCTGATTATGTCGCCTGGAATAAAGGGTATTGAAAAGTACTGCCTGAGGTCGCTTTCTTACGCTTCATAAGCAAAAGGCTGTATAAATAACAGTTACTAAGCAGCATCGTTTTTTAATTTCTTCCTTTCCTTCTTTACCTTCTTTTCCTCATCATTCTTCCTGAACTTTTTAAACAAGTCCAGTTTAAACTTTACGTTACCATCTTCTCCCGGTTTGCCTCTTATAAAAATGCTGGCACCAGCTTTGGCATCCGATCCTATATTTTCTGGTTTATAATCCGCCTCGCGTTTTTTAAGATTGTTTAACGGCACCTGTATGCTTACATCGGTGTTGCCTTCCATACTATAGACACCCTCTACAAATAAGCTTAGGGCTGTGGATTGTATCTCCATGCGGTTAATCTTTATTTCGCGCCCTTTAACTTCCATTGTATTTTTTAATTCTGCAAAACGTATGTCTTCAAAATTTCGGTTTTTAAAGAGAAGGGTCTGCAACTTTTTAATGGGCTCATAGTTTATGAGTGCACCGTTTTTAAGCGAAAAGCTGATGGAGCCGTTCATATTTTGTGGTTTCTTTTCAAGGTTGCGATCAATGTCCAGGGCAATATTTACATCGCTGGTAAGCTTGCCTCTAAGGTTTGCATACGAGATACCATCCTGCCCAAAATCGTTAAACGAGTTCATGATGCTATGTACATCTGCATTGTCAACTTTTACGCTCAGGCGTGCCCTTTGTGTATTGGCATCTTTGTCACGCAAATAACCTTTAATATGCATAGCACCACCACCACTTTGCAGGCTTATATTATTAAGGTTCCAGTTTTCCTGTATCAGATCAATAGAGGCATTTACATTAGAAGCAGCAAACTTTTTAAACAACAGCTTATCCGCCTTTAAAACAAGGCTCACATTACTCTGTTCAAGCATATCATCAATTTGGCTGGACAGCTTGCCAAATTTATGCTCACGTGTATAGCTTTTAACCACCTTTATTCTTTTTTGTAACAGGCTGGTTAAAGCTCCTAATTGTAGTTTGGGTGAATAGATGCTCCAGTCCAGCGAAATTTTTCCGGGATTTGATCCTATGAGAGACAACATATTTTTAATGTTTCCATTCATTACAATATGGTTGCCTTGTACATCGCTTGTAAAGTCTTTTACCGCTACATCCGTTTTATTAAAGTTGATGGAGCCGCTGCAATTTTTCAGGTCAATATTTCGTGGCAAATACCGAACGGTGCCATTATTCATTTTAAGATAACCAACGATGGAAGTATTGGCATTACTGTTTTTTGTTAATGGCCCCGAGTAGGTAATATCAAGTTTGCCGCTGCCCTCATTTAGTTGAAGCGAGTTGCTCTGTAACAAGTTGTTTAAAGTAGTCAGCGAAAAGTCAGACTTTAGGTCGAGATTAATTTTAGGAGCCACCAGGTCATCAATGTAAATGTTTTCGGACCGTAAGGGTATGCCGGTATAATCTCCTTTAAATTTTTGTATAAAGATCCTGGAGTTGGGATCTTTCCTTGGCAATCCGGAAATTAATTCGTTGGTATAACCTCCGGAAAAAGTGGCATTCTCAAACAGAAAAAATGGGGTTTTAATAGTAGTTGGATTGGTTGTAACCCAGTCTACCTTTGCCAGCGGCTCACCTTTTAACGGGCCTGAGATTACCGCACTAACATATATAGGTTGCGACAGTGAAACGATGCCAATGGCAAGAGCAACCTTTGCCGGTAGCAAACTCCTTCCTTCGTCCATTGTAATGTTTTTTGCCTGGACGCTTAACTTAAAAGTGGGGGTTTGGTTTAACAGGAAATTGCCGCTTAACTGGTACGCATTATCGTTAAGTTTAATGCCGATTTTGTCAAAATATAAGCGCTTTGATCTTTCATCAAAAAAAACATCAAAGTTGCCGGTCATGCGTTTGTCCTTTGCATAACTTCCTCTATTTGTATTAAAGGCAAGGCTTTTTATGAGGATGTCGTTGCGGGTTCTAAAACGTAAAAGAGAATCACGGTCGTTTATATCGCAAACCAGTTTTTGAATGTCAAAATCAAGCAGTTTGCTTTTTTGCCGGTCATCCTGTACAATATTAAAATTTACGAGGGTTATGTCGTCCAGAATGGTTCTTTTAGAGGCGGTTTTCCTTTTAGGGCCAGGCGGTTCTTTTCCCTTTAACAAATACCCATTGGTGTAACCCGCAGTATCGGTATAAAAATAGAGGGTGCCATCCTCAACACGTATACCGGTAAGCGGATCTTTTTTAGCTATCACCTGGAAAACACTTATACGAGCATACAATTTATCGGCTGTAAAAAATGCATGTTTGTGTGTGTTAAACATGCTGTCTTTAATAGAAACCTTTGTGAGTAACACCGAGATTTGAGGAAACGTGCGTAAAAAACTCAGGTCAATATTGCCTATGCTTACGGAGCCATTCAGTTTTTCGCTTATCTGTTTGGTTACCTGGGTAACAATGGATTTTTTATTAATGGAAACATAGGCATACGCAATAATATACATTACCAGAAAGAGGGAAATGATAATTACCAATCCCCTGATAGCATATTTTAAATATTTATTCAATTTGCACAGTAGCGTTTTTTATTATACGCAAGCGAAGCAATCATGCAAAAACCCCACCACAAGGGCAGGCTTTAAATATTAGAATTTGTTTGTAAGTATATAGGGCAGCATTTGAAGCCATGTAGGCCACTCATGCGGGTAACCATCCCAAATTTCGAGGTTGCACCAAATGCCTTTATCAAAAAGCAGTTGAGTAAATCGCCGACCGGAGTCCGGGTCTTCGTAAGCGCCGCTGCCACTAAAAACGTGTATATGATGACTTGATTTTATTTTATCAAGGTACCAGGGATCGGTAAGGTTGGGCACATAATGCATAGGGCTGTTGTAGTACACCTGCTCATCCCAATAACCCCTTGTATATTCGGTTAGGTCGTACACGCCACTCATGCTGATAACGCCGTTTAAAATTTCGGGGCGTTTTAAAAACAGGTTCATAGCATGCAGTGCGCCAAACGAAGCACCACAGGTATAGATCATGGTTTCGGGGCTGGTTGCCTTGCGGATAAACGGAACCACCTCGTTGAAAACATATTCATTAAACTGGTTATGACGTATGGCGCGGTGTTCGCCTTGCATGCTATAGTTCATCCAACTGTCGAGGTTAACACTGTTGATACTAAAAACACGGCACTTGCCACTCTCAATCAATGGAGTTAAAGCCTGTATCAGGTTAAAGCGCTCATACTCCAAAAAATCTGCCCCGGCCGTAGGCACCATTAAAACTGCAAAGCCATAATGGCCATACGAAACTACCGGCATATCGCGGTGGAGTGCCGGGCTGTACCACGATGTTATTTCTC
>JANPPB010000019.1:0-3202 GCA_031428295.1 Segetibacter sp.
GGAGCTACAAGCCAAGGTGAGTGTTATTGCTACCCGGGTACCCAATACTGTTGATAAAAAAATCTTCCTTACGCTTCAAACCCAACTTAATAATTTTTTGAATAATAGAAAATGGACTAAGGATGCTTTTCAAACCCAGGAGAAGATTGAGTGTAATTTTTTATTGAATATAGACCGCCTCGTAGAAACAAATATTTACAAAGCAACATTAACCATCCAGGCAGCTCGTCCTGTTTACTCTTCAGCTTACCAAACCCCTCTAATTAATTACCAGGATCCTGATGTAACATTTAGGTATGTGGAATATCAACCGGTTGAATTTAACGAAAACAGGATACAGGGAACAGATGCTATGGCCGGAAATCTAACCGCAACTTTTGCCTATTATGTTTATACCATCCTGGGTTTAGATTATGATTCTTTTAGTCCCAAATCAGGCGATCCCCATTTTCAAAAAGCACAAAATATTGTAAACAATGCACCCGAAGGTCGCGACATAACCGGCTGGAAAGCATTTGACGGTTTGCGCAACAGGTATTGGCTCAACGAGAATGTAATGAACAATCGCTACAATATTTTGCACGATGTTATTTATAATTTCTACAGAGAAGGGCTTGATAAAATGTATGAAAAGGACGAAGCAGGTCGTGACCAGGTATTATCGGCCCTAACTCAATTGCAAACCCTTAATCAGGATAATCCCAACCTGATGTTCGTACAATTCTTTATGCAGGGCAAATCGCAGGAATTGATAAAGATTTTTAAAAAAGGAAGCCCCTTACAAAAAAACAGGGCAGTTGAATTGTTGCAAAAGTTGGATGTGGCAAACTCAGCCAATTACAAACAGGAAATTAAATAATGAAACATTTACTGTGCTGCTTTATGATACTCGGGGTGGCTTGCTCATCGGATAAAATACCCGGAAATATTATACCTCCGGAAAAAATGAAAACTATTGTATTCGATTTAATGAAGGCTGATACATACGTCAATAATTATGTATTAAAGGATACCACTTTAAAAAGTAAAGAGCAACACATCAGGATGTACGAGCAGGTTTTTTTGATACATAAAATCACTAAAAAAGATTTTTACAATAGCCTTACTTATTATCAACAACATCCCGATGTCAACAAAAAGTTGTTCGATTCAACATTATCATACGCCAACAGGCAGCGAGAGGTGATTTTTAAAGAAAAGTATGCGTCAAAGCCCGACAGTATTAAAAAAAAATAAAAGCCATTATGAATAAAGTATTTAAGAATGCCGAAGAGGCAATCCACGATATTTTTGATGACTGCACTTTAATGTTGGGTGGATTTGGCTTAAGTGGTATTCCTGAAAATTTGATTGCGGCACTGGTTCAAAAGAAAGTGAAAAATCTAACTTGTATCTCAAACAATGCAGGGATTGATCATTTCGGGCTTGGAATGCTTTTAAATACTCGCCAGATAAAAAAAATGATCAGCAGTTATGTAGGAGAAAACGCTGAATTTGAAAGGCAACTATTAAATGGTGAATTAGAGGTTGACCTGGTACCCCAGGGAACATTAGCTACCCAAATACAAATGGCGGCTATGGGCATCCCGGCATTTTTTACCCCGGCAGGTTATGGAACTGAGATTGCCAATGGAAAAGAAGTGAGAGATTTTGATGGTAAAATGTATCTGATGGAAAGGGCACTTCATGCAGATTTTGCACTTATTAAAGCCTGGAAGGGTGACAAACTGGGCAACCTGGTGTTTAGAAAAACTACCCGAAATTTGTCTACCTCAATGGCCAAAGCGGGTAGGGTAACCATAGCTGAAGTAGAACACCTTGTTGAACCGGGAGATATTGATCCTGATGCAGTTCATGTGGCAGGCATATATGTCCACCGCATATTTGAAGGTAAAGGCTATGAAAAGAGAGTAGAAAAGCGAACCATACAACTTAAATAACCACCAATATAAGGTGGTATTTCAAAAGTATTCCTAACCCAAATTCAATCTCATTCCTATGTTTATAAGTTCTGGCTTTTTAGGTATTCAATATGGTGTTGATGATAAAATAGCTAAGTTTTTTGCTGACCGTGAACCTCCACCAAACAACTTGTATTGGAAGGATAAGCTTATGTATTTAAGGCCGGAACCAGGTTGGTTGTTCATTCCCCTAATAGTTGATCTGTTATACAAATGTGGTATAGACAGGGATCAATTGTTGTCACCCCGATTTGTAGGTTTAATGGAGGATATTGGCCATATTAGTGCACAGGAAGAAACCCGCCAAATCACTCATGAACAGGCCCTTGAATCTTGCATTAACCTGGTGAAAAACAACCATGCCGATGAACAGTACCTGCACCACTTAATCGATTTTGTTAAAGGCGGAACCAATAATCCTTTTAGTGGCCTGACTACACCTTTTAAGGCGCTACATAGGGGAGATTATTTTTTGTTTGCTCTATGTGCTCTGAAATTTGACCCCACTATAGAAACAAAATTGGTTCAACATTGGTTTGCACTCATTAGCACATTGCTTTTGTTGGATGATGCAGATGATTTGATCGACGATCAAAAAAATGGTGATCCCAATGCATTTGTAGAGTGTGGCTTACAAAAAGAGGGTATTGAAAGAATTAAGCAACTGGTAAGTTCAAACCTTAAATTGATTGCTGCGCTCAACAAATCGATGGCAGCCAAATTAGACCAGGGTTTTGTATCCTTACAAAAAATACCTTACATCAACCAATTGCTAAACCAATAAGCATGGCATTAGATAAGTTCGGCATTGCCAAACGCATTGCACAAGAGTTGAAAGATGGTATGTATGTAAACCTTGGTATTGGCATACCCACCCTGGTTAGTAATTATATTCCTGACGGCATTACCGTGATTTTACAAAGCGAAAACGGTATGCTGGGGATGGGTCCCTATCCACATGAAAATGAGGTGGATGCTGATTTAATAAATGCCGGTAAAGAAACAGTTACAGTTTTACCCGGTGGTTCTTTTTTTGACAGTGCTGAAAGCTTTGGAATGATACGGGCAGGCAAGGTTGATTTAACTGTGCTGGGAGCAATGGAAGTAAGCGAAAAAGGAGATATAGCCAATTGGAAAATACCAGGTAAAATGGTAAAAGGTATGGGAGGAGCTATGGACCTGGTAGCCAGTGCTAAAAACATTATTGTGGCCATGCAACATACCAACCCAAAAGGAGAGAG
>JANPPB010000020.1:0-4650 GCA_031428295.1 Segetibacter sp.
GATTATTGCCGTAAACGAGGCAATTAATAGTTACGAAGGAAACCAGGTGGGTACTATTGGAAAAATTTCCGCCATGCCGGGTGCTTACAATGTAATTCCGGGTAAGGTTACCATGGGCTTAGAAATAAGAGACCTTTCGTACGACAAAATATTGAAGCTGTTTCGCGATATTGAAAAGAAGGCTGCCGATATAGCTGCAACATCGGGCACCACCATTTCTTTTGAGCTGCAGGCCAATGAATCGAAGCCCGCATTGACTGAGAAATTATTACAACAAAAAATTGAAGCTTCTGCAAAAGCCTTAGGTCTTTCCACAAAATTTATGCAAAGTGGTGCCGGGCACGATGCGCAGGAGATAGCCAACATAGCACCTGTAGCCATGATTTTTGTTCCGAGTGTTGGTGGAATCAGCCATTCGCCCAAAGAGTTTACCAAACCTGCAGATATGGCCAATGGAGCAAATGTGTTACTTAAAACGTTATTGGCTATTGACAAAGAATAAGAGCTTGTTGAACAAATAATTTTACTTGCTTTATAAAAAATAGCAACTCCTTAACCATCGCTTTATTAGCCTTAGCTTTTATGCTTCTTTTTGAATTAACCCTATTTTATACGAGTGTTCTATAGCCTCCTTACTATGTACAAAGTGGCAACAGCACACGCCGGCACCTTCAATTCTTTCAATAAGTGCTTTTACGTTTGTTAGGTTTTTTTCGAATACATGCCTTAGGTACACACACAATATCCTGCCCGGGAAATGCTCCACCACGCTGGCATAAATCATGGGATCCATTTGCGAGTCATCGCCCAGCAAAATAAATTTTTGAAGGGGATAGGCATCCATCACTCTTACAATACGCATAAACTTAGTGGAGTGGTTATTACCACCTGTTTTAAAAACCTGCAAAAAATTCTTCAATTGGCTTAATAAAAACACCCCATCAGGTAATTGGTTTTTTCGGGAAAATTCAAGAATAAAATTGTAAAGGTTCCACTCACTGCTCGACACATAAAAAAATGGATTGGGCTCATTGGCTTCGGTGCCTGCATAGGCGAGTAACTGGTAATGTTTTACTACGCCTTCAAAGGGCTTACGACTATGTGCATTTTTTGTAAACAACACATACAACTTTTTTAACAGGCTGGTTGAGTGAGAAACCAGGAAGGTATCGTCGATGTCGGAGATAACTCCATACTGATTAACATGCGACACTATGATAGATCCATTGCTAAATGCCAGTATCGGATATTCGTGGCCCCGCGGATCCGGCAATTCAACCTCAACATTATAAATACCAGGTGCCAATTCACTACCGGGGTCCCATTCAAACCTAAAAAAACCATCGTCTGCTGTGTAAGCCTCTATAAAGTTATTGTCCCATTTAATCCTCACTAATTTATTGGGTGCTGCTGACACCATAAAACTTCGCAACAAAGCAAGCGAGTTGGTCCATATATTTTGCCTGAATTTTTTGCGGGGTAACGGACTAAGGTCAAATACATGGCCCAGGAGCATAAAATGAGTGGCAGTACCATATCCGTGGTATGTTTTTACTACAGGCTTGCTGGTTAAGCGAAGCCAATGCAGCATTATCTCTTTTAGTTTTGCTACGTATGGTTGCTTATTGGCCGGATATTTATTTACTACATTACTTTGCATCATAAAAAAGAATAGAAAACTACTTAAAAAATGGAACCAGCCCGGCAAAAAATCCTATTTGTAATCAATCCTAATTCGGGGGGAAAAAACAAACAGGATTTTGAAACTCAAATAAAAGCATACTTCGAAAAACTTTCGCACGATGTACTGTACTACCATTTAAGCAACAACAACGATGAGGTGGGTATAAAAAAAGAAATCGATGTTTTTGGTCCGCAAAAAGTAGTTGCCGTTGGTGGAGATGGAACTGTAAACCTGGTGGCAAAGGTGATTATGGGATCGGACATTAATTTGGGCATCATACCCGGCGGTTCGGCCAATGGAATGGCAAAGGAACTGACTCTGCCTACGGTATTTACCGACATGATGACCCTTATAATGGAAGGTGAGGCGAAACGTGCAGACATCATTAAAATAAACGAAAATGACATTTGTCTGCACCTAAGCGATATTGGTTTGAATGCCCGGTTAATTAAGTATTTTGAAGAAGGAAATATGCGTGGCAAGCTGGGCTATGCAAAAGTTGCCTTAAAGGTTTTATGGCGAAAACAAAACATACAGGTAGTTATTAAATCGGCAGATAATATCATTAGAAGAAATGCTTTTATGGTGGTGTTGGCCAATGCCAGCAAATACGGAACAGGTGCTGTAATAAACCCGGAAGGCAGTTTGTACGATGGCTTTTTTGAAGTGGTGATTATACGCCAATTAGCCATTTTTGATATCTTGAAAATGTGGTTTAAACCCAAGCCATTCAATAAAAAAAATATTGAGATTATTAAGGCAACATCGGTACATATTATGACCGGCCACAAGGTGCATTTCCAGGTGGATGGTGAGTATAAAGGAAAGGTGAAAGAAGTTAAGGCGGAAATATTAATGCATCAATTAAACCTGATTGTACCGAAGGATGTGATTTAATAAGGTTTTTATCCCGATTGCCGCTACAGCATATTCCTAAGGTGAATTAATACTACTTTCTAAAAACATAACCTGTCGTAAACCATTAAGGCTTTTGTACTATCCATTCAAAGTCGGGAGTCAACTCTAAATTTTCAATGGTTTTACGGGCAAAGGTTGGGGCTGCAATCAGTTTGCGGTGGGCAGTATCAAGCCAGGCACCATCTACGGTTATAATTGCAGACAGCTTGTCCCCGTTCTTATATATTTCATGAACAAGTGTCCATCGGCTGTAATCGTGCGTGGCTTTTTTTATTTTTAAATTGATGGTAACCTTATCGCCAAAATGTAACTCCCGTTTAAAAACACATTCTTCTCTCAACAGTATTGGGCCAACTTTATGTTCCAGTAAAAGCTGGGTGGTAGTGCCTGTTTCAGTAAAAAAATACATACGACAGTAAGCGCCAAAATCGTAGTACGAAGAATGTTTTACATGAAAGTTCGGATCAAGATCGCTCCACCTGATATCTATAGGAATTTTAAAAGCTGTCATAGTTTATTTATCTATGAATGTTATCCAATATGTTCATTGATTTTAAAATACACATGTCCCGGAGAAAGCAGAAAAGTATCTTTATTAAATGCGATCACTTATTGATCTCACTGGTAAAATGAAATTCAATATCAGGGTTGTTGGTTTTCTCCGTATTCAAAAACCATTCACTCTGGGCCAGGTAAACCATATTGCCATCTTTGTCTTCGCCTGTGTTAGCTATTTTGTATCGGGCAAAATCCTGCAGCTTTTTATCGTCTTTTGACGTTAACCAGCATGCTTTATAAAACGGCAGGCTGTTAAATTGAACAGAAGCTCCATACTCGTGCAGTAAACGATATTGAATTACTTCAAACTGCAACTCACCCACACAACCAATAATCTTTTTTGTTCCACCAAACTGCGTAAACAATTGGGCAACCCCTTCGTCAGTCAATTGCAACAAACCCTTCTCGAGCTGCTTGGTTTTCATTGGGTCCTTGTTAACCACCTCTTTAAAAATTTCGGGAGAAAAAGTGGGAATACCGGTAAAATAAAAGTCCTCACCTTCGGTTAGGGTATCTCCTATTTTAAAGTTCCCGGTATCAAACAAACCCACCACATCACCCGGATATGCCTCATCCACCACTTCCTTGTCACGGGCTAAAAATGAGTATGGTGCACTAAAGCGAACATCTTTATTAATGCGCACATGATGAAAGTATTTGTTGCGTTCAAACTTGCCGCTACATACCCTTAAAAAGGCAATCCTATCTCTATGTTTGGGATCGAGGTTTGCATGAATTTTAAAGATGAACCCACTAAATTTAGGCTCGGCAACACTTACCGCCCGTACACTTGTCTGGCGGTCGCGGGGTGTTGGGGCAATCTGAATAAAAGTGTCCAGCAGTTCTTTAACACCAAAATTATTTACAGCACTACCAAAAAACACCGGTGCAATTTTACCAGCCAGGTAATCATCCACATGTAAAGGGCCATAAACCCCATCAATCAATTCCACATCCTCACGTAATTGGTTGGCATCACGCTCTCCTATTTTCTCGTCCAGCACAGGGCTGTTAAGATCGTCTATCGATACTACGCCTTCATCTTCTCCTTTAGTATGCGAAGCAAAAAGTATAAGGCTTTTATTGTGGAGGTTGTATACCCCTTTAAAGTCTTTACCGTTATTAATCGGCCAGGTCATAGGGTGTAACGATATTTTCAGCTCGTTTTCAATCTCCTCCAACAGGTCAAAACGGTTCTTACCATCACGGTCCATTTTGTTGATGAACACAATTACCGGGGTATCCCTCATGCGGCACACTTCCATCAGGCGGCGGGTCTGGTCTTCTACCCCGTTTACACTGTCAACCACCAGCACAACACTGTCCACGGCTGTAAGGGTGCGATAGGTATCTTCAGCAAAATCTTTGTGCCCGGGAGTATCGAGCAGGTTAATTAGCATGCCTTTGTACTCAAAGCTCATTACAGAAGTAGCCACCGAGATACCGCGTTGGCGTTCAATCTCCATAAAGTCGCTGGTAGCATGCTTTTT
>JANPPB010000021.1:0-2302 GCA_031428295.1 Segetibacter sp.
GTTGTAGGCGTTGAAAAGCCGTCCATTCCTCTTTCAACAATTAAACCTCTTATGTCTCCTTTTCCATCTTTTGCCCACACTACAGCAACTTGTGCAAAGGGAGCATTACTGATCCACATTTTAGCACCATTAAGTAATACATGATCGCCAGCATCCGTAAAGTTGGTAAGCATGCCTGCAGGATTACTGCCATGATCAGGCTCCGTTAAACCAAAGCACCCGAGCCACTCCCCACTTGCCAGCTTAGGTAAAAATTTTTGCTTTTGTTCTTCGGTGCCATATGCAAGAATTGGATACATAACAAGCGACCCTTGTACCGAAGCTGTTGAACGTACACCACTGTCACCACGCTCCAGCTCCTGCATCATTAAACCATAGCTAATGTAATCAAGGCCACCACCCCCATATTCTAATGGTACAGTCGGACCAAAACATCCAATCTCTCCTAATTGCTTTACAATTTGTATAGGAAATTCAGCCTTCTGGGCATACGTTTCAATAATGGGTGATATCTCCTTCTTTACATAGCTCCTCACAGAATCCCTTACCAGCTTTTGTTCTTCTGTCAAAAGATCATCTACTAAATAATAATCAGGCGAATGAAAGTTATCGGTTTTAGATGCCATGTGTACTACTTTTTGTATGGGGTTGAAGCAGGTAATTATAGCTGCCCATCTTTAAATTATTTCTTAGGAGGTACTTTTAGATGATAATATTGTTATCCGCTTAAAGTTTAAACCAACATCAGAAATGTGTGTTTTCCACTTGTAACAAAAATAACAGGATGCAATTACCCGCCAACGAAATGTTGTATTTTTCTTTGTTTAAAAACTATATACTCATGAAACAACTTTTCCTCTTCATGCTGGCAATATCACCGCTTGCTTTGCTGGCTCAAAGCACTGAGAACAAATCCAATACGGTACCCCAAAAGCAAGTGGCGCCAAAAGTGAGTGCTTACGAAATGAAGCAATATTTTTTTGTAATGCTTACCAAGGGTACAAGGAGGGGCGAAATAACCGACACTGCAGTATTAAACAAGATACAGGAAGGTCATATGCAAAATATTACCAGACTTGCTGCGCAAGGAAAAATTATAGTAGCCGGCCCGTTTGGAGACGATGGGAATTGGAGAGGCATTTTCATTTTTGATGCTCCAACTAAAGAAGAAGTTGAAGAATTACTGAAAACTGATCCGGCAATTGCTGCGGGCAGGTTGGGGTACGAAATTCACCCGTGGTGGACAGCAAAGAATGCTGTTTTTAAATAGATACTATTGATTGAATACCAGTGATGAACACAAAAGATTTTACAAGTGACCAAAGCTTAATTTGCACAAAATATCTTGCATGAACATGAACTTTAAAGCAACTTCGTCGTTTGCTGAAGCAAAGGATGCAGCCGAGGAGTTAAAACAATTCAAAAGTCGTTTTCATTTTCCCCAGTCTAACAATACCGATACAATCTATTTCTGTGGTAACTCTTTAGGTCTTCAATCCAAAAATGTTGAAGCAGCCGTAATGCAGGAGTTACACGATTGGAAGAACCTTGGCATCAGTGGTTTTTTAAAAGCTACAAATCCATGGATGTATTACCAGGAATACTTTAAGCCCACCTTATCAAAAATAGTAGGTGCAAAGCCAGATGAAGTTACTGTGATGAACAGCCTTACGGTAAACCTGCACTTACTGATGTTGACTTTTTACAAGCCCACCAAACAACGTTTTAAAATAATTATGGAAGCAGGCGCTTTTCCTTCGGATCAATATGCAGTTGAAACCCAGGTAAAACATTATGGATTTGACCCGGAAATTGCTATTGTTGAAATTGAACCACGGGAAGGTGATCGAACTTTACATACTGAAGATATTCTTACAAAAATTGAGCAACATAGCAATGAATTGGCTATGGTAATGCTGGGTGGAATAAATTATTATACAGGTCAGTTGTTTGATATGAAAACCATAACCTCCGCCACACACAAGGCCAATGCCATTGCAGCATTTGACCTTGCACATGCAGTAGGTAATGCACCCTTAGCATTGCACGAATGGGATGTTGATTTTGCTGTATGGTGCAGTTATAAATATTTAAACGGAGGTCCCGGTGCAGTTGGGGGCGTGTATGTGCATGAACGTTTTGCATCAAATCCTGACACACCACGCTTTGCAGGCTGGTGGGGCAATGATGAAAATGGCAGGTTCAAAATGGAGAAGGGATTTAAGGCTAAACCCAATGCCAGCGGATGGAACATAAGCACCGCCCAAATATTAAACATGGTTTCGCTTAAAGCTTCGCTTGA
>JANPPB010000022.1:0-7404 GCA_031428295.1 Segetibacter sp.
TGGCTCCGTAGGTGCCCCCAATATTTAGGTAAAAAGTAAGCACCTACGGAGCCTGTATAATTGTTTGATATAATTTTCTATAAACAGGGCACTCTTACAGAGCATAAAACCAAGCAAAAAGATATGTCCACACGATAGGCCGTGGCGGGGACGATGTTGATTAATAAACAAATTACCACTACATAAAAATATTTTTATGATTAGTAACGTGCGAACAATTTGGTTAACATTTTTACACATTTTTAAAAAAAATGTAACCATTCAATACCCCGAAGAAAAAATAAGGCTGCGTCCGCGCTGGAGGGGAAGAATAGTTTTAACAAAAGACCCCGACGGTGGTGAACGGTGCGTTGGCTGTTACCTGTGTGCGGCTGCCTGCCCGGTAGATTGTATTGCCCTGCAGGCTACTGAAGATGAGAATGGCCGGCGTTACCCTGAGTTTTTCCGTATAAATTTTTCAAGGTGTATTTTTTGTGGTTATTGCGAAGAGGCTTGTCCAACTTATGCAATTCAACTTATACCCGATTTTGAAATGGGTGAATACAACCGGCAAAACCTGGTATTTGAAAAAGAAGATCTTTTAATTAACAGCCAGGGAAAATACCCAGGATACAACTTTTATAAAGTAGCAGGTATGGACGCCGGCGTTAAAGGAAAAGGCGAGGGAGAACAGGAAGACCCCCCTGTAGATATACATAGTTTACTGCCATGAAGCCCCCAACCCCGAAGGGGAGTAGAGATAAGAACATGTTGAAAAACATGATTATTTAAAAATTGAGAATTGAATATTGAGAATTTGTTTTTTACCATTCACTATTGACATAAAGAACATGCCCATTCTGTTTTACATATCATCAGCTATCGCCATAATTGCCACACTATTGGTCATTACAAGGCATCAACCTATACATGCCTTGCTCTACCTGGTGGTTTCCTTCCTGGCAATAGCAATGATCTTCTTTTCAATCGGGGCACCCTTTGTAGCAGTATTGGAAGTGATCTTGTATTCGGGTGCCATCGTGGTGCTTTTCATTTTTGTGGTAATGATGTTAAACCTGGGAAAGGAGACGGCATGGCAGGAAAAGCAATGGCTTCAACCCAAAATATGGATAGGTCCTTCTGTGCTATGCGGTATCCTATTAATTGAACTGGTAGTAATGCTAACAAAAGGCACCGCAGTTGATATGAACGTTACGCAAGTGGAGATAAAAAAAGTATCTCTGGCACTTTACCAGGAGTATATTCTGGCTGTTGAACTTGCAGGTTTTTTATTGATGGCAGGGGTTGTAGGGGCCGCTCATATTGGAATGTTTAAGAAAAAACATTTGCACAGGTTTTTGCAGCAGGAGGAGATCACAGATACAGACCGGGCAAATGAAGATTTACACGTACAGGTAAGAGGTAGTGAGAAAGAGAAACCCGAACACATTCTCTAATATAAAAATCGTTGGTTTTAGAAGGATCCAAACAAAACATCAAAACTAATGGAGTTCAATTCTCATATGATATTAATTGTTGCGGCAATTCTTTTCGTACTTGGCCTTGTTGGAGTGCTTACCAGAAAGAATGTCATCTTCATCTTATTATCCGTTGAGATCATGCTGAATGCTTCAGGACTGGCTTTTGTTGCAGCGGGTTCACGTTGGGGACAGCCGGATGGCCAGATAATGTTTCTTTTCATTTTATCTATGGCTGCCGCTGAAGTATCAATAGGGCTTGCTTTGATACTGCAAATTTATCATCAGCATAAAACATTGGATGTAGATAAATTAAAGGAACTAAGAGATGAGCCCGACCAGCAGGCGAGGGAAGAGTTAGTGTATTAAAGAGTGATTTTTCTTTTAATTCTAAAAATGCTGACCTATAACAACCGATCAATAATAAAATAGGAGTATGCAGCAGTTATTATTTCTTATACCAACATTGCCTTTACTTGGCTTCCTGGTTCTTTCACTTGCAGGAAGGCATTTACCTAAAGGAGTAATAGCCATAATAGGTGCAGGCACTGTTACTTTAGCTGCTATTCTTGTTATAGTAATGGGTATACAGTTTTTGCAAGCTGCCCCTCCCGAAAATGCTTATACACAAACTTTATGGCAATGGATAAAAACTGAAACTTTTTCATGTTCGATTAGCTTTAGATTAGATGCACTGTCATTAGTATTTGTATTTATTATCACATTTGTTGGCGCTCTTATTCATATTTACTCAACTGCTTTCATGCACGAAGACCGTGATTATGCCCGGTTCTTCGCAAGTATGAACTTGTTTGTATTTGCTATGCTGGTTTTAGTACTGGCCGACAATTTATTGCTCCTGTATCTTGGTTGGGAAGGAGTAGGGCTTAGCAGTTATTTGCTTATAGGTTTTTGGTATGAAACACCTGCAAATGCAAGAGCCGCAAACAAAGCTTTTTATATCACACGTATTGGTGATACTGCAATGGCAATTGGATTGTTTCTGTTGTTTAAAGAATTGGGTACTTTGAACATCCCGGAGATACTGAATGGTGTACCTGCTCACTTTACATCAAACTCATCTAACATTACAATCATTGCATTGTTGTTACTGGCGGCAGGAATGGGCAAATCAGCTCAGTTACCTTTTCAAACCTGGTTACCCGACGCCATGGCTGGTCCTTCTCCTGTTAGTGCATTAATACATGCAGCCACAATGGTTACTGCGGGTGTTTACTTAATTGCAAGAATGCATACGATCTTCCAATTATCACCGGTTGCAATGGATGTTACTGCGGTGGTTGGAGCAGTTACTTTATTTGTTGCCGGCTGCAGTGCCCTGTTTCAAACCGATATAAAAAGAATTCTTGCTTATTCTACAATCAGCCAAATAGGTTATATGTTTCTTGCTTTGGGTATTGGTGCATGGAGTGCTGCCATCTTTCATTTCTTTACCCATGCTTTTTTCAAAGCGCTGTTATTCCTGGCAGCAGGAACTGTGATAGAATCGTTGCATCATGAGCATAACATTTTTAAGATGGGCGGATTGAAAAACAAGATGCCTATTGTGTTCTATACCTTTCTTGCTGGTTCGGCCGCATTAGCTGCATTGCCACTAATCAGCGCAGGCTTTTACAGTAAAGACCAGATTTTATGGTATGCATGGAGTGCTGAGAATGGGTCGGTTGTACTTTGGCTGGTTGCTCTTTTGGGAGCATTCATTACTGCTTTTTACACAACCCGTTTAATGGTGGTTGTTTTTTGGGGTGAGATGAAAACGCATATTGGAAAACATCCCCCCAAGCTAATGACTATTCCATTGGTGATACTTGCCGTTTTAAGTGTGTTTGCAGGGTTTGTTGAATTGCCACATAATATTGCGCATGTAACACTGTTCTCTGACCTGGCACATAAGGTTTTGCCCGCAACAGTGTTAAAACAAGGATTACCTTCTGAAATTATCTTTCAATCAATCGCCGCTGCTGTAACACTATTTGGCATCTATACCGGTTACAATTTGTATTACCGTAACAAAGCTGCAATAGAGCAATGGAAGTTGTCTGCTTCTAATATAGCTATTCGTGATTTTTTATATAACGGATGGTTATTTGATCAGTTATACGACTTCATTTTTGTAAAACCGTTCGTCTTTATAACCAACATTAATAAAGCTGACCTTTTTGACCAAATTTCTAAAGGCATTGCATTGGGGAGCCGGCGGTTGAACGAATGGTTGTCAGTTTCGCAGAATGGTTCTGTGCGGTGGTATGTTGCAGGGGTTTTGTTTGGTATCCTGTTCATTTTAACCTTACAACTTGTGCTATGATACTTGCAATAATGATAAGTATTTTGTTGGTGGCAGGATTACTTTGCTGGCTATTAGCAAAATGGAATATTCTATTGTCGAAATACGTAGCACTTGCTGCAGTTCTGATTGATTTTGTTATCGCTGTAAACTTATGGATACAACATAGCGAAGTAACATTTAATTCTAACACTTGGTTCATCAATTACCAGGTTAGCTGGATACCCGCTTTCGGTATCACTTTTCACCTGGCACTGGATGGTTTAAGTTTGGTTTTGTTACTGCTTACTTTTTTCCTTGGTATGTTAGCAGTGCTTTGTTCATGGAACGAGATAAAAGAACGGACCGGCTTTTATTATTTTAACCTGTTATGGACATTGGCAGGCATTAGCGGTGTGTTTGTAGCACTCGACCTTTTCCTGTTTTATTTCTTTTGGGAAGTCATGCTGGTGCCAATGTTTTTCCTCATCGGCATTTGGGGCGATAGTAACAGGCGGTATGCTGCTTACAAGTTTTTTATTTTCACGCAGGCAGGCGGCTTGCTGATGCTGTTATCTATACTTGCCTTGTACTTTATTAATGGATCGCAAACAGGTATTTATTCTTACGATTATTTCAGCCTGTTGAATACTAAACTAGAACCATCCACTGCCCGTTTTATTATGTTTGGCTTCCTGGTCGCTTTTGTTATCAAGTTGCCGATGGTGCCCTTTCATAACTGGTTACCCGATGCACATAGTGAAGCTCCCACGGCGGGTAGTTTAATACTGGCAGGGTTGCTCTTAAAAACCGGAGCATACGGTATTATCCGATTTGTATTGCCATTGTTTCCCGAGGCTGCTGCTTCTATAGCATGGTGGGCTATGTTATTTGGAGTGATTGGTATTGTTTATGGTGCAATGCTTGCATTTGCGCAAACTGATATTAAGCGGTTGATCGCTTATACTTCTGTAAGTCATATGGGCTTTGTACTGGTTGGCATTTTTGCTTTTCGGGAAATAGCTATGCAAGGTGTGGTAATGCAAATGGTTACTCACGGTATAAGCACAGGCGCTCTTTTCTTACTGGCGGGTATGATAAAAGAACGGTTACATACAAGGGACATTAATCTTATGGGCGGTCTGTGGACCTCAATGCCTGCAATGGGCGGCGTTGCATTATTGTTTACAATGGCATCACTTGGGCTGCCGTTGCTCGGAAATTTTATTGCCGAGTTTTTGATATTGATGGGGGCGTTTTTAGTGAACGTTCCATTAACAGTAATCGCAACACTTGGGTTAGTGTTTTCAGCTTTGTATTCGTTGCGGTTAATGCAAAAAGTTTTCCTTGGTCCTTTAAAGGTTCAAACAGTTATAGGAGATATCAGTGCAAGGGAAATGGTAATAATGGCAGCTCTTACAATAAGCATTGTATTGTTAGGCATCTATCCGCAACCCGTACTGGATATGACAAAATCAATGATACATGATATTGTTGCAAGGCGATAAACTATTGCTTGTAAAACAGGTGTTTTAAAAATATTTTTGTAACGGTCTTTTGATTCCTTATTCGGAATCGTTGTGTCACTCACTTGTACTTGCAGGATAAATGGCAGCAATTTGAACCACAGCGACACAACGGCACAGAGGAGCACAGAGAAAGATGGAGCAACTTGTACATATTAAAACGCCGCTCTCATTTAAAAATTGTCAATTATAAATTTCAGTACAATCTGGCATTAACTGGAAGTACGCGAAGGTAAATTAAGGTTGTCATGTTGAGCTTGTCAGAAACATGATGCAACAGGCCTTCGACAAGCTCAGGCTGACAGCATCGCTTGTATGCTCAACAGAATTACCTTCAGAGGAAAAGTGCGACGCAACGGCTGATGCCATGAAAAATTAAAATTCGGTTCATAATAATTTTTTAAAATAGATAAGATTTTTATAGGGAAACTTCAAAGCATTTAAAAATGTGAATTATGACATCACATCAGTTATATGGATTGCTGCCTTTTATTTTGCTGGCTACTGCATCAATCGTAGTAATACTGCTGATTGCAGCAAAACGAAGTCATACTGTTATACAGGTAACGGGTTTTGCAATGATGTGCCTGATCATCTTTTCAATGTGGTATGTAAGGGATAGGTTACCTGTTGAAGTGCCGCCACTGCTGATCATAGATGGCTTTGCACAGGTATTTACAGGTCTCATCATTTTTTCGGTGCTGGTTGTCGGCCTTCTTTCTTTTATCTATTTCGAAGAGCGGGAAGAGAACCCGAAGGAATATTATATCCTGTTGTTTCTTAGCACACTTGGCGCAGCCATACTAACCATTAGTAGCCATTTTATTTCAATGTTTCTTGGTCTTGAACTATTAAGCGTAAGCTTATATGCATTGATTGCTTATCTGCGCACCAGGAACCATGCAATAGAAGCAGGAATGAAATACCTGGTACTGGCTGCATTATCATCAGCGTTCCTTTTGTTTGGTATGGCCCTCATTTATATGGAAACCGGCACGATGGAGTTTTCAACCATTGCACAAAAGTTGACTATTGCTGCTACTCCTTTGTTCATTACGGGTATGGGATTAATGGTGGTAGCAATTGGGTTTAAACTGGCACTGGTACCCTTTCATTTATGGGCTGCTGACGTTTACCAGGGAGCTCCCTCACCTGTAACATCTTTTATAGCAACTGTTTCTAAGATCGGTGTATTTGCTGTATTGCTCCGTTTTGCACAGTCGGTACAATTGCAACAGTATCCTACGGCACTATACATTTTTACCGCGCTTTCGGTCATCTCGATGATTGTGGGAAATATACTTGCATTGCAGCAAAAGAATATTAAGAGGCTGTTGGCTTATTCTTCAATTGCTCATTTCGGTTACTTGTTAGTTGCCTTTTTGCCGGGAAATGCTGCTGGTGTGCAGGCCGCAGCTTTTTACCTGGTAACATATTCACTTACCATACTTGCTGCATTTAGTATTGTTACTTTATTGTCTACAAGTGAAGTAGATGCAGATCAGCCGGAGTTTTATAGAGGACTCTTCTGGCAAAAACCTGTAATGGCATTGGTATTTACCGTTGTTATGTTGTCTTTAGCCGGCATTCCGCTTACCGCAGGGTTTATGGGTAAGTTTATGGTATTAACATCAGGGGTGCAGCAACAGTTATGGTTGCCCGTGATTGTGCTGGTGGTAACAAGTGTGTTTGGATTGTATTATTATCTCCGCATCATTACTTTATTATTTGCTGAGGTACCTTTTAAAATTCAAAGAGAAAAAACATTGCATCCTTTCTTTCATATAGCTTCCTATGCCACCGTAATAGTGCTAATGTTATTGTTGCTGGGAATAGGCGTTTTTCCTGGTTTAGTAATCGATGGTATTAATGAATTATTAAATGCGACTGCAAGTAGTAACTAATAATGCGAGGTAAAGATAGGTTCACGCTTTACGTTGTATGCAGGGGTACCTGATGCCCGCAATGCTATGATGAGGAGACCCCGGCAGGACAAAAAGTATAACAGGCAAACTAAAAGACCTTAATAGTTGGGTACGTAACAGGTTACGTTACTGCATCTGGACTGACTGGAAGAAGCCGGAACGTAAAAGGAAAAACCTGATACGCTGAGGGGTGGATCATAGTCATGCCTATG
>JANPPB010000023.1:0-5223 GCA_031428295.1 Segetibacter sp.
AGCCGAAACTGTACATCCTTCAACCAACCTAAAATTGCAGGCCGTTCAAGGGCTCTTTAATAAAAAGCAAAAACTTTTTGTGCATGCCGACCAGGTAAAGCAAATGTTGGTGGCTATTGATTTTGTAAAAGACTTTGGCTTTGATGTGGTAATTGTTGGCGGAAGTGAAAGCTACCAGATTGCTGACCTGTTAAAGCAAAACAACATTCCCGTTATACTCAGCCAGGAGCATAGCTTGCCTACCATGGAAGATGATGATGTAGACCAGCCATATAAAACACCGGCCATATTGCAACAGGCAGGTGTATTGTTTGCTTTGAATGATGAAGATGGAACTACACGCTATCGCAACCTTAGCTATAATGCAGGTACTGCTGCCACGTATGGTTTAACTAAAGAGCAGGCACTGCAGGCCATTACACTTAACTCCGCAAAAATTTTGGGTATTGACGATATTACCGGATCATTAGAAGCCGGTAAAGATGCAAATATTATTATAAGTGATGGCGACATTTTAGATATGAAAAGCAGTAAAGTAATTCATGCATTTATACAAGGCCGCGAAGTGAGTTTGGAAAACAAGCAGAGCCAGTTATACGAGAGGTATAAACAGAAGTATGGGATTAATTAGGCGTACTGTTTTGAAATAATTTAACTGATTTGATCCCCGCCGGAGGCGGGGATCTTTTACATCCCTGCATTCCCAGCCGTCCTGCTGAACTTGCTTCAGCATCTCCTGGAAAAAATTAATTTTGGCCGTTACAAATAGTAAAAGCCTTCTTAGGAAGAAAAACAAATAGAGGATCCCTACCTTATCACCTGCTCCAACATCTGTATATATCCCTCAATCCCATCTTTAATTTCATGTAAAAAAATATACTCATTTGCCGTGTGGCTGCGGCCGCTATCGCCTGGTCCGCATTTGAGGGCGGGAAAAGACATTAAGGCTTTGTCGCTGCTGGTTGGTGAGCCATAACATTTCTTTCCTATGGCTATACCTGCCTGTACCAGGGGATGATCAATGGCTATACCGGTGCTGCGTAGCCGCATGCTTCTGGGTGTTACATCGCAGCTAACATGTCTGCAAATGGTTTCATAAATTTCTTCATGAGTATACAATTCTGTAATGCGTACATCCACCACAAAACTGCATTGCGAGGGAACCATATTGTGTGCTGTATTCTCCGTATTTATCACTGTAACACTCATCTTAACCGGCCCCAGCCAGTCACTTACTTTTTTAAATTGATAGGTGCTAAACCAGTTAATATCTAATAGTGCTTTGTAAATAGCATTCTCACCTTCTTCTCTTGCTGCATGACCAGCCTTTCCATAAGCAACGCAATCCAACACCATTAGGCCTTTTTCGGCTATAGCCAGTTCCATTTTTGTTGGTTCACCTACAATAGCACAAGCAATTTCTTTTTGGTGCAATACTGATTTGAAGGCCTTATTGCCAAGCAATAATTCAATGCCTTCATGCCCGCTAATTTCTTCTTCGGCCGTGGCGGCAATTATTAAATTAAAGTGTAAATCAGGATATTTATAGAAGTGGATGAATGCAGCAACCAGGCTTACCAGGCATCCACCTGCATCGTTGCTGCCCAGGCCATAAAGCTTATCATTTTCAACAAGCGGAGTAAACGGATCTTTTGTGTATTGAGGGTTGGGTTTTACCGTATCGTGATGCGAGTTAAGCAACAATGTGGGTTTAGCCGGATCAAAATATTTATTAATTGCCCATACATTGTTGTGCAGTCTTTCGGCGGGTATGCCATGTTCTGTAAAAAATTGCATAAGCACATCTGCTGTACCATCTTCGTATTTTGAATAGGATGCCACAGCAATCAATTGCTTTAATAGTTCTACAGCATTTTTATATAATGTTTCAATCGCCATTATTTAGTAATTAATGTACCACAGGTTTGGCTGGTAGTATTTTTAATAATGTCTTTTGCATCACCAATCAAAACCTCTTTAACTCCGGCATTAATTGCAGCAAAGGCATTCTCCAATTTAGGCAGAATACCTTCAAACAATTTATTTTGTGATAGTAAGGTTGCGTAGGTTTTTTTATTGATGTGGTTAATAACTGATGCCTCATCATGTACATCCTCCAGCACCCCTTTCCTTTCAAAACAATAAATCAGTCTTACATGATAACTGGCAGATAAAGCAACAGCCACAGCAGATGCTATGGTATCCGCATTGGTATTAAGTATGTTGCCTTGCTGGTCGTGTGTTAGCGGTGCAAACACAGGAACAAAATTATTATCCAGTAAAATCTTTAAAAAAGCTGTATTCAGCTTTGAGCTATCTACATCTCCTACCCATCCAAAATCTATTTCTTTAATTGGACGCTTGACTGCTGGTATCATGTTACCATCAGCACCCGTTAAACCAATGGCATTACATTGCATGGCCTGCAATTGTGCAACAATTTTTTTATTAACCAGCCCACCATATACCATTGTTACCAGGTCAATGGTCGCATCATCGGTAATGCGTCTTCCATTAATATAATTAGATTTTATGCCGAGTTGCTCACCCATTTTTGAAGCAACCTTTCCACCTCCGTGTATCAAAATTTTAAACCCGTCCACACTGGCAAATGCAGTTAGGAACTCTTGAAGCGATTGTTCATTATCAATTACGTTTCCGCCAATTTTTATGATGTAGAGGTTGGGCATGGGATTTTTATCAGCCATAAAAAAAGTTGAATATATTTAATTTCTTCTTGGCTTCAAAGACTATTAATCTTTAAATCTGTCCAATGTATTTTGATAAAATGCTATAAAATGTTCGTACTCTTCTTGAAAGGTTACTTTCTGATGATGTATGGGTTGATTCAAGATATACTTACAAACTTTATCAACCTCTCCTTTTGAAACAGAAAAAGCTGCAGCAGTATCCTGCCAGGAAAAAACAGATTCACAAAGCTTATTTTCATTTATAAACACCTGTGAACTTTCCGCAATTGTTGTAGCTAATTTTTCTTCTGAAAGTTTGGGGGATCGTGAAATTAGAAAGTGTACATGTTCAGGATTTGCATAGATAGAATAGAGGTGAGATGAACTATTATTTACAATTCCGGTAATATATTTTTCTATACGTTCTCTAAATTTTTCTTTAATAATGGGTACACGATGTAACGTTGTAAATATGAAATGAGTATATAGGTTATTGAATTCTATTTTCATATTTAAAAATGATTTAAAAATTTTGAAAATGAATGGTAAAATTGAGTTCAATAAGGTAATAAGGTTATAAGTTCTGATATTTAATTTTTCTACTAAGGTTTAACACCCGTTATAAAAGTATTATTAATTGGAAATGACGAAACATTTCAAGACTCAAGTTTAATTTTCTTTAACCTTAGTACAAATTACCATCATTACTAAATTCAACCTTATTACCTTATTTGCATCAATGATAAAAATTTAAAAAGTCATTAATGGTTTTACCCTCTTTTAAAAAGCAAATAGGTATGTGCGAAATATTTCTACGTTTACCTAGAACAAACAATCACCCCCTCAATAATTCACTAATAACGGCCTGTGCGGCCCAAACACGGTTGCTGGCTTGTTGCGTAACCAGGCTATAGGGACTGTCCAAAATTTCATCGCTCAACTCTACATTTCTACGCACGGGCAGGCAGTGCATTACTTTAGCATTATTAGTCAATTGAAGTTTTTGCAGGGTTAGCATCCACGAAGTATCGTTGCTAATGATTTTGCCATAATCCATATAACTGCTCCAGTTTTTAACGTACACATAATCCGCATCTTGTAAGGCTTCCTCCTGGTTATTTACAATGGTGGCACCCCTGGTAAATTGCTCTGCAAGCTCATAACCTACAGGATGTGTGATTACAAATTGCGCCTCGCCCCAGGCATTTACCCATTGAGCAAATGAGTTGGAAACACATTGAGGTAATGGCTTAACATGAGGCGCCCACGTTAGAACAATTTTAGGTATGTGATGTCCGGTAAACGTTTCTTTAATGGTAACCAGGTCAGTCAGGCTCTGCAGCGGATGTAAAGTGGCACTCTCCAGGCTTATAACTGGCACCCCTGCATATTTTTTAAAAGCTGAGATTACCTTTTCGCTGTAATCTTCCGCTCTGTTTTGCAAAGATGGAAAAGTGCGTACACATAGTATATCAAAGTAATTACCTAAAATAGGGGCTGCATCTTTTATATGCTCAACAGTGGTACCATTCATTATGGCACCTTCTTCAAATTCCAGCGCCCAACCTTCTTTGTCAACATTAAAAACAATGGTTTCCATACCCAGGTTTTGCGCTGCTAACTGTGTACTAATACGGGTGCGCAGACTTGGATTTAAAAACAACAAGCCTATTCGCTTATTCAGCCCTAACCCTTTGTCAATAAATGGATTTGTTTTATAAAACAGCGCTTTATCAACTAAAGAATTGATATCGTTTACATCACCTGCTGAAACAAAATTTTTCATACACTTTTTTATAAATGGGTTGCCTTATTACTTATAACTTCCTTATCCAATATAATTATGGTTCCAACATTAGATACCTTGAACAACGTAGGTGCTGCCAGCCCCGTCAGTATTGCGGGGTCGCACACTTTAAGAATTTCAAGCTTCAGCCGCAACCTGTTTTAAACTTAGAATCTCAGCTTCAAGGGCTGATAAAAATTCATTGGCCTGTTCAATTGTTAGTGCCAGTGAAGGCAGTAATCTAATAACATTCGGCTTTGCTTCACCAGTAAATACTTTGTGTTTATTTAAAAGATTTTTACGCAGGTCTTTCAGTTCTTCAGGAACATCAAAACCAATCATCAATCCCCGGCCACGAACATTTTCCAGCCCTTCTATTTCAGCCAACCTGCTCAACAAATAATTACCGGTTTGTTCTGCATTAGCCATCAAGTTATCCTGCTCAATTACTTCCAACACAGCAAGGGCTGCAGTACATGCAAGGTGATTTCCACCGAACGTGGTCCCCAACATTCCATGAACTGCTTTTAAATGTGGTGCTATTACAATACCTCCAACAGGAAAACCGTTGCCCATTCCTTTT
The DNA here is from genome assembly GCA_031428295.1 of Segetibacter sp. Taxonomy (GTDB): domain Bacteria; phylum Bacteroidota; class Bacteroidia; order Chitinophagales; family Chitinophagaceae; genus Segetibacter. Next base: position 5,060 of record JANPPB010000023.1, read on the forward strand.
GCCATGGTATAAATATCAGCACTAACACCTGAATGGTCGTGAGCGAAGAACAATCCGGTTCTGCCATACCCACATTGTACACTATCGGCAATGTAAACTGCATTGTATTGGTTGCACAACGAGCGTATCTTTTGCAGAAAAGAATCAGAAGCAATGTTTATTCC
>JANPPB010000024.1:0-2330 GCA_031428295.1 Segetibacter sp.
GGTCAATACGCAACCGGCGAAGATGTGTTGATGAAGCTTGCCAGCCAACACGCCGTGGTAGAAGACATCATGGCTTTTAGAGAGCTGACCAAACTTAAAAATACTTACATAGATGCCCTGCCATTGATGATCAACAAAAGAACCGGCAGGGTGCATACCTGTTATAGCCAGGCAGTTGCGGTTACCGGTAGGTTGAGCAGCAACAATCCCAACCTGCAAAACATTCCGGTGCGTACCGAACGTGGTCGCGAAATACGCAAAGCTTTTATACCAAGAGACGGTGATCATGTGCTGGTAAGCGCCGATTATTCTCAAATTGAGTTGCGCATCGTGGCAGCAATAAGTGGCGACCCCAACATGGTGGAAGCTTTTAAGTTGGGCAAGGATATTCATACCGCAACCGCAGCTAAAGTGTATGGCATTGAAGAAAGTGAGGTGACAAAAGAAATGCGTTACAAAGCCAAGAGCGTAAACTTCGGTATCATTTACGGGCAGGGAGCTTTTGGTTTGGCAGAGAATTTAAAGATCAGCCGGAGTGAGGCTAAGGAGATTATTGATAATTACAAAAAGCAGTTTCCCAACATACAGATGTACATGGACAGCCAGATGAAGTTTGCTCAAAGCCACGGCTATGTTGAAACTTTGCTGGGGCGCAAACGCTGGTTAAAAGATATCAATAGCGCCAACTTCACCGTTCGTGGTTATGCTGAACGTAATGCCATCAATATGCCTATTCAGGGTGCTGCTGCTGATATGATTAAGCTGGCTATGATTAAAATTCACAACGTGTTTAAGCAACGCAACTTTAAATCGAAGATGATTTTACAGGTGCATGATGAATTGGTATTTGATGCCTGTGTAGATGAAGTGGATATTATCAAGCCGATCATCATCGAGTGCATGCAATCAGCTTTACAACTACCCAACGAGGTACCCGCCAGTGCAGAGATAGGAAGTGGGGTGAACTGGCTGGAGGCGCATTAGGTAGCCGGGAGGAGAGAGAGGCGGGAGCCAGGAGCCAGGAGCCAGGAGATGATAGATGGGAGATGACGGATGACAGACAATCTCGATGTCGGATATTCGCTGGTCGTTGTTGGGAGATATTATTCGTGAATTCGTGGCAGATTAATCTTTGTGCTTCTTTGTGTTCTTAGTTACTTAGTGCCCGCCCGGCTTAAACCGTTCGGATGGGGTTCTAAATTCGTGCATTCGTGGTAGAAATCTTTGCGTTCCCTGGTGTCTTTGCGGCTTGGCGGCTCAACAATGCAGGTCAAAATGTTTTGTATCAATGGTTCACTGAAAATGTAACTCCCTAAAAACTTATTAGATTACACTTATGAGTAACTTATACGTCGTTCTGGTTTTTAGTGTAGCAATACTACACAGTATGGTTGCCATGTATTTATTATCCCTTCCTTTTGTACTATTTCGCAAACACATTCCTACCTGGTATATAAAAGTACACATGGTTATTTTTAGCATTGCTGCAGGCTTTCATTTTACATCAGGTGTATGCCCCTTAACGTTTGGTGAAAATTATTTAAGAGGGCTGGCTAACTTACCAACATACCAGGGCAACTTTTTAAATCATTATGCCGGGACTATTTTCAATTTTTCAATACCAAATGCTTTGGTGTCGAATGCTATAATTGTTTTGGCGGGTCTATTGGTAGTGGTGTTGTTTAGGAAGTATTATTATAGGCGTCGGCAAACGTTTAAAGATATCACATACCCCTATCCGGGTAAGGCTGATTTATAGCAATAGAGAAGTTAAGCGGGACCGCTATTATTGTAGCTTTATTAGAACATTGTTTTTAAGGTGCATAATTTTAAAATCATGAAACGAAAGTTCGTAGACGTATCAGTTGTTGAAAGCAGAAATATGGAAAAAGATGGAAACATTGATTACCAATATTGGTTTGACAAAACTTTGGAGGAGCGACTTTATGCAGCTACAATTATGACTTCGGTTGCCTTTAACGAGCCAGATTTTTGGCATAAGAAAGTAGATAGAACAATTATTAGTGCCCGAAAACATTCTGATCCTAAATGAGCATTTTTAATCCGGATTTTAAAGATTTTATAATAGCTCTTAACCAATGCCATGTGGAGTATATGTTGGTGGGAGGTTATGCCGTCATACTGCGGGGATATAGCCGCTCAACCGGTGACATGGACATTTGGGTTAATAAAACAATAGAGAATTTTGCAAAACTTCACTGTGCGTTTTCTGCTTTTGGTTTACCAGAATCCGCAGTTCCCGAAGACAAGTTTTTTTCAGAAGACTATGACGTTTTTTCTTTCGGACGTCCACCTTTTGCAATAGAAAT
>JANPPB010000025.1:0-6270 GCA_031428295.1 Segetibacter sp.
TGTGAGTTTGGAAAATTAGGTGGGAAGTAGTAACGCTATATGAAACCAACCCTTAGATTATCAACCCCCGTGCCCCTCCTGTTCTTATATCTTAGTGTGTTAAAAAAAATTTGATTTACCCTCCTACAACTTTGTTGATAACGAAATCTTAGTGCTTCTTTGTGTCTTGGTGGTTCAAACAAAATGGAATAGGTCCTTACCCTACAACAGATCATTCAATATCTCATGCCCCAATTTATCCCGCTTGGTTTGCAGGTACTTTTCGTTGTGAGGATTGGATTTTATTTCGATCGGAATAATGTCTACAATCTCCAGCCCGTAACCTTTAAGTCCGGCCCTCTTTTTAGGATTGTTGCTCATTAGGCGCAGGCTTGTAACATTCAGGTGACGTAATATTTGTGCTCCGATACCGTAGTCTCTTTCATCCATACCAAAGCCTAAATGAATATTAGCTTCAACAGTATCCATGCCCTGCTCCTGCAGTTTGTATGCTTTCAATTTATTGACCAACCCTATACCCCGGCCTTCCTGGTTCATGTATAAAATAATTCCTTTGCCTTCCTGCTCTACCATTTGCATGGCTTTGTGCAATTGCTCGCCACAATCGCAACGCAGACTACCTAAAATATCGCCGGTAAAACAACTGCTGTGTACACGGGTTAGAATGGGTTCATTTTTTTGCCACTCCCCTTTTATTAATGCCAGGTGTTCGCGTTGCGTACTTTTTTCTTTGAAGGCTATCAACTTAAAGTTGCCATATTTAGTGGGCATTTCAACCCTTACAACCTCTTCAATAAGGGAATCCATTTTTAACCGGTATTCTATCAGGTCTTTTATGGAAACAATTTTAAGGTCAAATTTTTTGGCGATGATTTCCAGTTCAGGTAAACGAGCCATGGTACCATCTTCATTCATTATTTCAACCAATACACCGGCAGGTTCAAAACCGGCAAGTCGTGCAAGGTCAACCGTAGCTTCGGTATGTCCGGTACGTCTTAAAACACCCCCCTTTTTTGCTCTTAACGGAAAGATATGTCCGGGCCTGCCCAAATCTTCTGGAGTAGTTGCCGGGTCAATTAATGCCTGAACTGTTTTAGCACGGTCATGTGCTGAGATACCTGTTGTACAACCATGACCCAACAAATCAATTGATACTGTAAAAGGGGTAGCATGCAAGCTGGTGTTGCTGTTAACCATTAAAGCCAAACCCAATTCATCGCAACGTTCTTCAACCAGTGGTGCACAGATTAATCCGCGACCTTCGCGGCTCATAAAATTTATAATCTCAGGAGTTACATTATGGGCTGCAGTTAAAAAATCACCTTCGTTCTCACGATCTTCATCATCTACAACAATCACCAGTTTACCAGCTTTTATATCTTCAATAGCACTCTCAATAGTATCTAACATAATCTGCATTTGTACAAAATTACAGCCAAACAGGTAAAAGCCTGCGAAAGAGTACATGTCAGTACCCACTTGTTATATGAATATTGAGGTTTCATTTGATAGTAAACTTCAAGGCAAAAAAAAATCCCCTCCGGCAATCGGAGAGGACTTTAAAACAAGTGTTGGAAGATTATTGTTTTGAAAACTGGGTAATTGATTTGGTACCCTCATTTTCGAACATCAATAAGTAGTTTCCTTTTATAAGTTCTGCTACATTAAGAGCAGTTTGTGTTGACCCTGGCTGAACAGTTAAAGTCTTAATCAACTTGCCTTCAATATTCATTACTTTAATGGCAGCTCCTTTAATGGCTACTCCATGATTAATGGTAAGGCTACCCCTGGTAGGGTTTGGAAATACTTCGGCCTTAATAGTCATGCTATTTTTAATTACTTCGATACTGCTGTATTTAAACAAGCCATTTTTATCAAGTTGTTTTAACCTGTAGTATGAGGTACCACCTTTCATCTTATCATCCATTATAGAGTATTCGGTACGGGTACTGTTGTTTTTTGCGGCAACAAAATCTATCTGGCTAAAGTTGATACCATCAAGGCTCTTCTCAACAGAAAAACCAGCAACGTATACTTCATTTTCTGTACTCCATTTTACCAGGGTGGCTTTACCATTGAAGGAGGCTTTAAAAGAGGTTAAGTTCAAAGGCAATGTAGCATCAGCATAACTGGTAGCAACAACTATAGCATCAACAAAAGCATTAGGTACAGCACTGGTAGCTTGCCTAATGGCTATCCTGGAAATATCTGCAGGCTCTGTTCCAACTAAAATAGAGGACGCATCCGGGGTGGGTTCAGTTGTGCTGAAGGGTTTATCAATCCATAACTTAGCAACGTCGTTGTTACCACCGGCAATAAATTGATAAGCGAACGAAATTAAATGCACTGCATTTGCATCCCTGTCTACAGCAGACCAAACAATGGGAACTGAGGTGGAAACAGAGGTTGCAGCTATACCAAATTGGATGGTATTAGGTGCAGTACCCTGTCTTACAAAAACCCTTGCACGATAATCTGTAGAAGCTGATGATGGAGTAAAGCATATGAAATAATCCCCTGTATTACTTGATGTACTATTGCCCAAATTACCGGTTGCCCTAAACTGCATTAAAAAACTTGCATAGACCGTATTGGTTGTTACTGCGGTAAAATTTCTAAAAACATCTTCAATACTCCTGCCCTGACCGGAGGTTACGCTATCAAGATCAAGCCGGTTACTGTTTGCCGCCGGGCCGGTAAAATAATTAGGATACGACAAATTACCTGCAACAACATTGGCATAATCAGTTAAAACAGTTGTGCCAGGGGGAACTGTTATCCAGTTGCCTCCACTTACATTTGCCCCTCCTGCCTCGCTTGTTAATTGCCCTGTGGCATAGTTAAAGTCCTCCACTAACAATCGCTGGCTATTTGCTGCCAGGGCCATGGTTGCTAAAGTTAAGAGAGTAAAAAATCTTTTCATTGTTTTGGTTTTAGCTACAATGATAACTATATAATTTAATGTGTATGGCATACTTAGCTTATTAAATTATTATAATCAGGCAATGAATATTTAAGCCTGTCAACATTTAAAATAGAAGCTATATGCAAGACATACATATGTTCTTTACTGTTGATTGTAGTTTTGAATTGAGCTGTGTTGTTAATAGAATGTTACAGGAGATGGGCAATTATTTAGTTTCTTTGGCAAAAATCAAACCCAGCTTATGAGTTGTAGATCGACCTTTCAATTACTTATTCTTGCCATTCTTTGCCCGTTTTTAAGTTATAGTCAAAATACCACAAGTAGTATAAGCGGTACCGTTAAAAGTGCTGATGGTACCTCTTTACAAGGAGCCACAATAACTGCAACCCACGAGCCAACCGGCACTGTATACCGGGTGCAAACTTTGGGTGGTGGGCGTTTCGACATTAGTAATATGAACACAGGTGGACCCTACATTCTGGAGGCTTCGTTTGTAAATTATATTACTGAAAAACGCACCGATTTATACCTGGCGCTGGGAGAGATTTTAAAGTTGAATTTTGTTTTACCAAACAAAGGGACTACGTTAACCGAAGTTATAGTAACTACCCAGGCCAGGGCAACGGAAGTAAAAGGAGGTGCCGGCACCAACATAGGTAGGGATAAAATGGCCAATCTGCCTACGGTGGGCCGTAACCTGTCAGACTTTTTACGTTTTACGCCTCAGGTAAAATTAACTTCTGCCGACGGTGGCATAAGCATAGCTGGTCAAAACAACCGGTACAATGCCTTTTATATTGATGGAGCCATTAATAACGATGTGTTTGGTTTATCAAATTCAGGCACCAATGGCGGGCAGGCCAGTTCTCCACCTATATCTATTGACGCCATAGACCAGTTCCAGGTAATTATATCGCCTTACGATGCCTCCATAGGAAATTTTACCGGTGGAGGAATTAATGCAACAACCCGCAGTGGAAGCAATACCACTTCAGGCTCGCTGTATTATTTTTACCGCAACCAGGATTTAGCAGGAAAAACCCCCATTGGACTAAAACAAGATGCAACCCGCCTGAATAACTTTCGTAATAAAACTACCGGTTTTAGAGTTGGTGGACCAATTGTTAAGAATAAAGTTTTCTATTTTTTAAATGCCGAAATTCAAAGAGATCAGCGACCACAACCATTTGTATTCAGCCAATACCGGGGATCAGCCACCGAAAAGGAATTAAATGATTTTTCAGCCTTTTTAAAACAGAAATACAATTACGATACGGGAGGATTTTTAGACAATCCTGAGAGCATTGATGCTGATAAAATAACAGCCAAGATTGATTGGAATATGAATACCCGTAACCGTTTAAGTGTCTCGTACAGGTATAATAATGCAGAACGTTTAAACACCAGCGGATCGAGCGGCACGAGCATCAACTACTTTAATAACGGCTATACGTTCCCTAGTACAACACACTCCGTTTCTGCCGAGTTAAAAAGCACCTTTAATGGTGGCAGAAGCAACAGGTTGCTGCTAACTTACACAGGCGTTGTAGATGACAGGGGTGCCATTGGTACTCCATTTCCCAGGGTAAGCATTCTTGATGGTGCCGGCAGAATTGTAATTGGTACAGAAAATTTTTCAGGAGCCAACTTATTAAAGCAAAACAACATTGCTTTACTCGATTTTTATAAGTTCAATATTGGTAAAAACTTTTTTACAATTGGTACCGATAATGAATTCAGCCGTTCGTACAATGTATTTATCAGAGATAATTATGGATCGTATACTTACAATTCTTTATTTGACTTTACTTCGGATGCTCCACCTGCCCGTTACCAACGCTCGTTTAGTTTGGTTGATAAAACCAGTGGCGACAATACAGCGGCGGCGGCTGAATTTAATACCATGCGTTTAGGAGGCTTTTTAAACAATGAAATAAGGGTAAATGATAATTTCTCAATAAATGCAGGTGTAAGGGTTGACTATGCAAAGTTTTTAACTACCCCAAAACAAGACCAGTTTTTTAACGACAGTGCCTTGCCCGCAATTAGCAGGTTTTACGATTTGCAAGGCGCCCGTTCGGGTCAAATTGCCAGTCCAAGAGCTTCAATTTCTCCCCGTTTAGGGTTTACTTTAAAAGTGCCTGAAGAAAATGTTACCATCCGCGGCGGCTTTGGGTTATTTACCGGCCGTGTACCATTGGTATGGCCGGGTGGTGTTTATAATCAAAATGGGGTAAGCATTGGTGGTATTGATTTAAATCCGCCTACAGCACAGCAAAATGTAACTTTCCGACCCGATCCCTTTGGTCAATACACTCCACAGGAATTGGGACTTGGTATAAACAACAAAGGACAGGTAGATTTAATTGTTCAGGATTTCAGGCTGCCAAAAATATTTAGAACATCTGCCGCAGTTGATAAAAAATTAGGCAACGGCTGGACAACTACTATTGAAACCATCATCTCAAAAAATATTAATGAGATTTACTATCAGAACGTAAATATCCTTCCTCCAACATTAAAAATGACGGGCCCTGATACAAGGAATATTTACGCTACTTCCGGTCCTGTCAGACGCATACCTGTCAGGTCTAATGGAACCAACCCATACAATGCTGACGTATATTTATTAAGCAATAATAAAAACAGCAAAGGTTTCTCGTACAATTTTACTTTTACTGTAGACAGAGCATGGATCAAAGGTTTTGCATTTAATGCCAACTATACTTATGGTAACTCCGTTGTTACTAACGAGGGAACCAGCAGCCAAAACAACAGCCAATGGAACACTATGGAAAGCGTAAATGGCCGTAACTTCCTTCCACGTTCAACTTCCGATTTTAACCTTGGCCACCGCATAAATGCCTACGTAGCCAAAAAGGTAAATTACTTCGGCAAAAACCTCGGAACAACTTTTTCTCTTGTATATAACGGTCAAAGCGGTAATCCTTTTAGCTATACTTATCGCAATAGCCCTATTAATGATGTATCTGTTACCGGAACCAACGATTTGATTTTTGTTCCTACAGAAGCTCAAATAAGCGACATGATTTTTAATAGTAATACTATTGGAGCCAAAACTTACACAGCGGCTGAGCAAAAGGCTCTGTTGAACGATTACATCAGCAATGAAGCTTACCTGAAGAAAAGACGTGGGCAATATGCAGAGCGTAACGGGGCAAGATTGCCGTTTACTAATATTGTAGATCTTAAAATTCAGCAAGACTTCAACCTGAAACTGGGAGCCAAAACCTACCAGTTACAATTGACCTATGATGTATTCAACTTTACAAATATGCTTAACCGCGATTGGGGCCGTCAATATTTCTTAAGCTTCGATCAAT
>JANPPB010000026.1:0-3749 GCA_031428295.1 Segetibacter sp.
CTGGTTTGCTGCGATGGTAATTGCGCATTTACAAAACGCAGTTCATCAGCATGCAAAAACTTGTATTTTATTGTATGAAGACGGGGAGTGAAGTATTCAACATCGATACCAACCCTTGCAACTGAGCTAATAATGACTGCCGCATAATTAGCGCAATGCGATATGGAGAAATGATACTTCTCGTCGGGCAAAAAAGGTTTTCTTGAGCTGGCAATGGTTATTTGATGATGAGGAAAATCAGGATACAACATGCTAAGCAGGTAACGGGCAGCCAGGTGTTGCAAGCGTTTTTGCGGATGAGTAATTTCGCGTTGAACTGTAACTGTTGATAAAAAAAAATCCTCCGGTTCCTCAATTTTCCATACCGCCAGGCGTGTATTTTCGTCTAAGTCATCCTGATAAAATAAAGGCACAATAAAAATTTACGTTACAGTTGCATATTTACGATTTATTTGCACTTAAAGTGAATCGGATGCCTTTTAGGCTTGAACAAAAACATGTAGCCTCCCGGTTTTAGCACTCCTTAAAAACAAATTGTCACATGATTTTATCGGATACGCGTATACTCGAAGAAATAAATAAAGGAACCATTAAGATTGAACCTTACAGCAGGGAATGCCTGGGTAGTAACTCTTACGATGTTCACCTTGGTAAATGGCTGGCTACATACAAAGACCATATTTTGGATGCCAAACGGCACAACGAAATTGAATACTTTGAAATTCCTGAAGAGGGCTTTGTACTCTATCCACATGTTTTTTACCTGGGCGTTACTCAGGAATACACCGAAACGCATGCACATGTCCCATTTCTTGAAGGTAAATCGTCTACAGGTCGCCTGGGGATAGATATTCATGCCACTGCAGGTAAAGGAGATGTTGGCTTTTGTGGCAACTGGACGCTGGAAATTTCGGTAAAACAACCCGTTAAAATTTATAAGGGCATGCCCATTGGACAGCTTATTTATTTTCAGGCAGAGGGTGAGATTGAGGTGAAGTACAACCAAAAGAAAAATGCCAAGTACAGCCAACAGCCTGACAGACCTATTGAAAGTATGATGTGGAAAAACACGTTTTAGATTCAATTGAAAGGAATTATTCATTTTTTAAACAAAACGAACGCTAAGCCAGCCATAAAATGGTACGGGCTGCTTGTGATATTATTGGTACTTTTTATCCCACACTTGTTTATTTCTTACAATTACATGCAGCAATCGCTCATGCCCGATCTGCACATTCGCATTATTGGCAGCAGGTGGATGGACATAGGCCATTCTGCTTATTTTAGTCAATGGAAAGAAGGATATAGCTACAGGTTGTACAACCCAAACCTGTTTATGACAAATGGGGTAAATGGGGTTACAGTAACACCTTCAATACTTTGGTTACAGTTGCCATTGTCGAAGTTGGGCTTTTGCACTATCAAAACTTTTCGGTGGTATGCCATGGAAATAATGCTTTTTGCCACCCTGTTTCTTACCTGCAAAATCCCCTCAACCTTCTTAAAACAAGCAGCCACCGTTTTAACAGCAACCCTATTTTTTTTATACAGCCGTAATTGGTGGCTTCATTTGTACAACGGTCAATTGTAAATTGCTTTTGCCATGATTTTTTCGGTATCAGCCTATATGGTGATGCGCAGGAAGAAACGATTTTTTACCCTGATCAGCTTTACTATATCAGCGGTGCTGCGGCCATTCTTTTTTATTGCTTTACTGCCATGGTTTGTAAATTTTAATCGAAAACGGAGGGTAACATTTTTTGCATCGTTCATGATTACTATTGGCTTAATGGCGGTTTCAGCTCCGCTGAAAGGCTGGATTGATTATAAAAAGGCAATGACTGAGTATAGTAAGGATATTACGGGTACCAATACAAAAGCTAAAACTCCAGATTCCAGGCATCATAATGCACCGGTTGAAGAGTGTATAGAAGTAACATCCACTTTCCACCAGTTTAATGGTGGAAATCTGTTAAGCGTTCAACACTATTTAAATAAAGCTTCTATAAAAATTGATAATTCACTGGTATATGCCGGGTTGTTGCTCCTCGTGGTCTTTGTTCTATTAATGATTGCAAGGCCCTGTCTTATTTTTCCGGCAAATGAAAATTTGATATTGCTTTCGTTTCTGTTTTACATACTTGCCGAAGTGTTTACTCCGGCATTGCGCAACCCATATAATATGGTTCAATACCTGGGCATATTAGGCGTATTCATAAATAAGGCGAACGTAAAAACCGCAAGCCTGATGTTGGTGGGGTTATGCCTCAATCACGATCTTCCTTTCAGATTTGACTATCAAAGAGAAATGGGAGAACTTTTGATGTTAGTAGCCATATACCTAACAATTTTTACCAGAAATACTGCTACATCCGTTTCACCTAAATAGTTCCATACTTTTTAAAGTAAGCAATCAGCCATCCTACCACTTCATTATAGCTTTTCACGCCTTTCTCCTGCTGATTTGCTTTTAAATAGAAGTCATAGAAAATTGCAATTATTGGCTCCAGCGGATTTTCCGTTTTCTTTTCAAATTCAATTACCTGGCGCATATCTCCTTTTACATGGTTACTTAATCGTTGCACGTTAAAGCGGGCTGCTGCGGTATCCCTGCGGGCAAGTTCAATATTGGCATATTGAAGCATATCGAAATAGGCAGAATAATGGTAAAGGACGTTGGTTGAATGAACGGCCGCGAGGTATCCCACAAAATTTGCCTCACTTTCGCTGGCATACCCTAACTGATGGGCCATTTCGTGACAGCTTACAAAGGGTATAACAAAACGAGGGATAGTTAAATTTAATTGAGCCTCGCCGGTAAACGGATTGTAATAGCCTAAGAACCCCAGGTAATTGCCCAGCCGGCCGTAATTAGACCTTTTGATTGAGCGATATTCATAGGATAAAAAAGGAAATTGCTTTTGTGTTTCTTTATATGTTTCAACTGACTGGCCATATAAATCCCGGTATGGCGGAATTCGAATAATGGAGTCTGCAAAGTAGCTTCTCCCATCGTTAACCTTATCAATCAGCACGTTGGTAATCATTTTCAGATCGTTTACCGAATACTTTTGAGGCTCCAGTTTTAATTGATAAGCAATACCTAATCGGTTATAATTCAATCCCCATGAAATATTGAAATAAATATATACTGAAAGAAATATTACCAATATTCTCTTTAGACTATAAAAAAGATGAGGTTTGGTTAGTTGCCGTTTGATCAACTTTTTACCAAAAGAAATTGCATTAATCAATAACATACCACCTGCCAGAGCATATAATAAATCTCCAAGGCTAAAGGGTAACCACCCCAAACAAAAACGCATAACTGCGGAAACGGGCAAATAGATATGGGGTAAATAATAATGCTCAATCCAAAGGGGATGCAGCGCAACAAACTTTATAGAGACTGCAATTAATAGTAAAATTGTTATGCCCGAATTGCGCCTGAATATTGAACTCTTTTTATCAACCATTGAATCCCTGAATCGTTTTATATAAGCATGAAGTTAACCAACCCTCAATCATAAAATTTCCGTTTTTTAATTAAGAGTAATCATATCAAACAGAAAATAGGTTTGATTAATTTGTCACTAATGAATGATGTGCATAAAAGTGACCTGGTATTTTTAGGACTAATTTTGAGGAACGATTTTAAATTGACTTGTCGTTTCACCACTTTCAATTACTTTTGCCAACCTTAAAAATCCACTATGAGTCAGCGGAGAGAATTTGAGATAGCTTTTGTG
>JANPPB010000027.1:0-1587 GCA_031428295.1 Segetibacter sp.
CATGATAGTAAGCATACAGTTGCCCAGTGCTGTAGCTACCAAATCGCTGGGCGAAAACCGTTCGCCTTTACCCTGGTTGTCGGTTGGGGCATCGGTTTCTATTACTGTTCCGCTTTGTAAATGCGTGGCAACTGTTCTAAGATTTCCTTCGTAAATTATCTGTGAAGTCATTGTAATAAATTTGCCTAAATTTACAAGTAACAAACAATATGCAGGTGAAGAAGATAATTTTTGTAGCATTGGTGTTGATGATTAGCGTAGCAGCAAGAGCCCAAAAAAGGGAACTCTCCCCTAAAGAACTTAAGAAGGCCGCCAACAAAGAGCGTATCAATAAACTTATTAAGCAAGAAGAAGAAGGAGCCATCATTTTTCAAAAGCAATCAACTTTTGGTGTAAAATTAAATAGTGATGGTTACAGTGCTTTTTTAGAACTGGGCCGCATGAAAACTCCCCGCAAAACCAACCTGTACAGCCTTGATTTAGGCGAACGTAAACATCCAAAAGAAGAAAAACGTTTTGATGGCCTTACCAGCTTTGGCATTGGTAATCCCTATATTTTCGGCAAAATAAATAACTTCTATTACGCAAAGCTTGGCTTTGGTCAGCAACGGTTAATTGGTGGTAAAGGCAATAAAAATGGTGTTGCAGTTTCCGCCTTGTACGGTGGTGGTTTTAGTGCCGGGCTTCTAAAGCCTTATTACATTCGTGTTAACGAGCAGCAAAGCAACAAACAAAAAGAAATTAAGTACAACAATAACGACAGTATTTTTTTACAGGCCGATCTTATAACCGGTGCTTCCGGCCTGGGCAAGGGTTTTAATGAAATGAAATTTACTCCGGGTGTCTTTGCAAAAACAGCAATTCGTTTCGATTATGGCCGCTACAACGAGGTAGTAAGTGCCATCGAGGTAGGCCTGAATGTTGAATATTATACTTCTAAAATGCCCATCCTTCTTCGCAACAAAGAGCGCCAGTTGTTTTTTAATGCCTACGCTGCCATAGTTTTCGGTAAACGAAAGTGATGTATTTTTGTTATCATTTTTTTTGAACCGGTCTTCAGATTAATAATACAGCATTCTTGCGTCGCACTCTTGTACCGCAAACCTGAATGCATCAAACATCCTGTTTGTCCGGCTCATTACTGATGATTTATACTTTCAATTTATTTTAAGGTTATTACATGCAAGAATTACCGGTTGTATCTAACATAAATCAGGCAACTTCAAAAATAAAAAAGCCCGACTGGCTAAGGGTAAAACTGCCCATTGGCGAAAGCTACAAGCACGTACGTGGTTTGGTGGATACACATAAACTTCACACGATATGCGAGAGCGGCAACTGCCCTAACATGGGTGAGTGCTGGGGCGAGGGTACTGCAACTTTTATGATACTCGGTAACACTTGTACCCGCAGTTGCGGGTTTTGTGCAGTAGCAACGGGCAGGCCCGACCCCGTTGATTGGGACGAACCGCAACGCGTAGCAGAAGCCATTCACCTGATGAAAGTAAAACACGCAGTGCTTACCAGTGTTGACCGCGACGAATTGAAAGATGGCGGTTCCATTATTTGGAGCAATACTATTAAAGC
>JANPPB010000028.1:0-8912 GCA_031428295.1 Segetibacter sp.
AGTATTTCTGATATCGCTAAAGGCAGGGGGCGTGGGCCTAAACCTTACCGCCGCCGATTACATATACCTTGTTGACCCCTGGTGGAACCCTGCCGTAGAGCAACAGGCAATCGACCGTACCCATCGCATAGGCCAGAAGAACAAGATTTTCGCTTACAAAATGATCTGCAAAAACACCATTGAAGAAAAGATACTCCAACTACAGCAACGCAAAAAGCAAATTGCCAACGAGCTGGTAACGGAGGATGCAGGGTTTATTAAAAAGCTGAGCAGGGAAGATGTTGAGTTTTTGTTTGGGTAGGGGGTAAAAGATGACGGTTGACAGATGATAGATGATAGATGACAGAAGATTGGTGGTTGCGGGTTGCCAGTTACAGATTGCTGGTTGCTGGTTGCGGGTTGCTGGTTGCTGGTTGCTGGTTGCTGGGAGCTGGGAGCTGGTTGCTGGGAGCTGGGAGCTGGGAGCTGGTAACTGATACCTCATACCTCATACCTGATAGCTTTTTTTGGTTGCCAACATTTTCAAGATAAAGAGACATCGTTGCCACGCTCGTTTCAAAGGCAACGCATTAAGGGGCTTTTTTACACTGAATAAAACTATAGTAAAATGCTACACTCCCAATCCCCGAAAGAACCTTATTTTATTTTCCCGGATATAGGTGCTTATAAGGAGATATCATTTGAAAAGCGCATTAGAGGAAAGGGTATTCCTGCGAGTCTTAGGCCAAGCTGAAAACAAATATTATTTATTTTCACGTTGGAGTACATCTTAGTAGGAGCATGGTTTCGTTAACCGGGATGAGCTTTTTAAAGCAACTTCAAATCATTATACTTTTTTCCAATAAAACTCCGGTGGAAAACCAAGCTGATCATTCAAATCAAGCTCCAGTTCTGTCTTATCCGTGAATAGTACTCCCAGGGTAAACGCTTTAGAAGCTAAAAGAGTAAGTTGAGCCTTGCCATCTGTGGGTGAGACATAAATTACATTGTCCGGCACTTGATATGAGTCATGTATAAAAATTGCAACCGGATCAATCAGAGGGGTATTGTCAACATTCGTAATAGAAATGTAAACATCAAATAAATTTTGCCAGTTATTTTTAGTCACTTTTGCATTAATTCTTTTACCTCCATTTTCAGATTTTGCACCCCACCTGTTTTTTTGTAAATCGTCAGTCACAATAATTTTCTTCGAAGGCAATAACTCGTTTACAATCCCTTTTAATTCTTCAAAATTTGCCCTAGAATTTGAGCCATCATTTTGTAAAACAAAATTTCCATTTTTATCGGCTATGGTAGCTTCTGTAATCTTACTTTGTAAATCCCTCTGAACTATCTCAGTAGCCATACTCTTCTTTTCTTCCTGGGCTTGCTCCTTTGCTTTTATTTCTTCATCCAGTTTCTTTTCAGTATCGGCTAATTGTTTGTTTAAATCATCATCCATATTTTTCATTATAGTTGAGTAATCCGTTTTTGTCCAGAAATAAATCATGAGAAAACCGAGGACAAAGAAATAGCTCATGATGGCAATTGATACATTTATCGCCCAATTACCTCCACCAAAATTTATTTGAAACTGCTCACCAATTTTTCTTATAAACCGTGGTATGTTGTAGAGCTGCGTTAACCCAACCCCCACAATAATCTTAGTTAGCCAATCGCTGATTTGAACCAGGTTATCGTTATACTTTAACTTGGCAGTTGGCGTTTGAGACATGCTGGGAATGCCAAAAATAAAACCCAAGAAACCACCGCTTGAGAGACTTGCTCCAGCTATAAGAATTCCACAACCAAAAGCACTGAAATACTTGGTGGCGATACTAACCGAATATCCACTAATCATCGCAATCATTACCACACCAAGTATTATTGCAATGATTATACTGCCCCACAAGTAAGTTTTAATAATTTCGGATTCGGTTTTTGGCTTGTTGTTATTCATTGAATAAAAATTAAAGTTGGTTAAGGGAACAAATACCTTTTAATTTCCTCCGAAATTCATCGTTATGGCAAAAAACCAACTGCCTTCATTGCGTTGTATGGGTTGCGGTGCGGCAGCCTGCGAATAAAATTGTGGTATGCCATTAAGCTTTCTGGGCTTATTAAAAAAGTCTTCATGTTGCGTACTTAGCCTTGCTACCTTACCCCACACCCGCCCGTAAGAAAATGAAACTCGATTATTAGAACCAAATAAAGAGGAAACCATGAATGATCCGCCAAGCATCAGGCGAAGATTTAAATTGGTTGATGTCATTAGACCTACGGTACCACCAATGTTATAATGACTAGATAACCGGGGATAGAAATGCGTGAGGATGCCGACGCCTACATTATTTTTCCCATCATCTTCTTTTATTATGACATTGCCCGTAGTGTCCCTTCTATCTTTTTCTTCTGTAGTTCCTGGGGGATTATATTTCATAGCTTGATTTTTAAGAGCGTATGTGAAATCTCTTAAGCCCGTTAAAACAAAACCGGCGCTGTAATCTATTTTCATGCCGCCGGACATTCTAATATATTCAGGCTTACTATCTACGTTATTGGCGTCGGTGTAAATCACTTCGATATAATCACGGTTTTTGGCACGAGCGGTTGTGTAAGCAAGCGGCTTCACATTTTCCAAAGATTTTAAAGAAGACACAATTGCTTCTGCTTGTTGAAGTGCTTTCTCTTTCTTCGCCTCGTCAGTAACATCTTTTTCAATTTTCTTTTTAATTTCAGACAATAACATTGTGGCATTTGATGCTGTAATTCCTAAATCGTTTGATATATTCTTAAAAATTTGGGGAAGGTTCTTATAGTGCTCTTGCACACTGCATGTTGAAATACGAAAACCCACAACATATTGTAACACCTCCGATGCGATATTGTCGATAACTTCCTCCGTGGGTACAATCTTCATTGCATGTTCTTTTAATTTTTCAGCCTTAGGCGTTTCTGTGCCTGGCGTGGTCAAAATGTTTGTTGTTAAGCCAGAAATTAAAGATGAAAACTGAGTAGCTCCACCGTTGAACACGTCTTTTTCATCCACCTTTAGTTTTAGAGGCGCAGATAAAGACTGGTTTATTACTTCAAACAGTATTTCGGAACCTACAGCAGGCGCAAACATTTTTGGAGCAATTTTAATATAACGTTCACAGTACAAACTGTCTCCCTTCGGCCTTTTTACTTTTTCAAATACATGTTTACAAATAGTATAAGCATCTTTTGAAATTAATGGATCGTAAATGATTATGTAGTCAGTGGTGTACTTCCGGTCTTTTTTACTCTTAATGGGTGCTGTAGGAGTAGACCGCAAGTCACAAAGGTTGCAGTTTGTATTCCTGTTCATAACAGCCTGCATACTATCCGAAATAACTTTTTTGTAAATAGTACCTGTTGATTCTAATGTTTCATCTGATTGAATGGAAATCGTTAATACATCTTTCTTCTTTCCGTCCTTGGAAAAGCTGACAGATAATTCAGAATCACTTGCAATAAAATCCAAACTTATATCTATAGTTATTGAAGAATCAACTGAATCGTATTTTGCATCGAAACCTTTTTTACTATCCTTACGAACTTTATCGTTTTCAGCTAAGACATCAGAAAACTTTACACCTTTAATAGTGCTGTTGCTAAAAAATTTTTTTACGTTTTCTTTCGAACCTTTTATCTTTATTTTGAATGTTTCATTCTTCGCTACGTTTGAGCTTTGGGGTTTTGTATCAGAATCGACATTGTATTCAATCAACTTTGGTTGTGATTTACCCGACTGGGCAATGGCAGAAAGTGAAAACAGGATCCAAATAAATAGAAGTAATAGGTATTTCATACATTAATTTGGTTTTGTTAATGAATAGTTTGAGTTACTAAAGAAATACGAGACAGGAAGAATTAATGTCATATTACTGTCGTCTCCGGAAACCACAATGCCAACTAATTTTCCACTGTCATCTATCACTGGCGCACCGGAATCTCCGCCAGTGGATAAACGTTCGGCTACAACCACATTTGAGCAGGTGTGATTTGCGTTTACGGTAATTGAACCTCTTACGTCGTTCACAATACCAGTTTGATAATTAGATGTGGCACCAACTAACGATACGGTTTTTTTAATCAGTGAGTTTAGTTCACTAATTCGGTAATAGTCCAAAAAAGTTCTTTGGTTAACTTTATTCAAATATTCGCTTCCCGGTGGAAGCTCTACTATTGCATAATCGAAACATCCATCGTATTTCCCTTCTATAACTTTTAAGTTGAACCGACCTTTTATACCAGGCTTGCGTGCCTTAGATGGCGCTTCGGCAAAAACAGGTTCGCTGTTGGTATTCGGGTATTTGCCTTGCTCCTTGTATGGGTTTAATAATACATGAAAACAAGTCATTAAATACCTTTTGCCATCCTGTGAAAAAAGGCATATAGATCGGGTACCATAACTATTTTTGTCACCTTCAACGCAGATACTTCCACCAACTAAATCATCAATATCTGGCCTTAATTGAATAAGTGGTGGGCTCGAATATGCGTGATGACGAAGAATACCCGTCTCTTTTACATCAACCGGAACGTTGTATCCTTTATACAATACAGTACTCCCGAAATTTGAACTCGCATCTTTTTTTACAACGAAAATTGATAAGGCAAGTCCACGATTAACCTGGTTATTTTTATAGCCCCAGCCACACCCTACATATCCAATCACCTTTTTTTGAAACCAAAACAAATCATCGGCTACCAAACTGTCAAGCAAAGCTTTTTGCATTTCCTCATCTAACCCATTCCAATCTGCAAAGACCGCATTATCACTAAATTCTATTCCCCCTCCCCAATAATAAAAACCATCGTCCGAATAAAACCAAATTGAAATGCCATCGAGCAGCTTGCCCGGTGTAACATTAATTACTTCAATAACAGACCCTGCAGCTAAATACCCGGTCGCTTCTTCTTCATTAGTTGCCTTCGACCTTCGGTAAAGCGGGTATGATAATATTGCTTTCATGTAAATTCTTATCCCTTTATATCCATGTTATTGGCGTCTTTACCAGGCAGTGTAGTGCCACTCTTCATAAGGTCGGTATCTGCCGACGTATTGGGTTTAGTGCCCGCACCTCTAAGCTTAATTAACTTACTAAGCAAATCGAACCAAAAAGCAGAACCCAGGCTAATTGCCAGGGCAGTAATGAGCCAACCAATGACTTTATAATTTTCATTCTGGTAAGGAGACTTTTTCTTAACGGTAGCCATACAATTTTCCAGGCAATCCTTTTTCATTGATTCTATTATCTCCTTTTTTGCGGCATCTGGTTCTCTCGCTATCGCTGAATCGAAAAGACTACCGGCCTCTTTGCATGCAGAGAACTTTACAGAATCTGGTAAACTATTTAAGCCTAATATTCCCTGCGCCATTACAGCGTCACCTTTAAGTGAATTATAAGTTTCATTTAAAAAGGCTTCCGATGGATTTGACTTGATGGTTGTTTCAATCGTATTTGTTGTTGTATCACCTCCTGCTTTAATTTCCTGTTTTATAACCGTTGTTTTAGATGATGTATCCAGTATTACTCCATATTCTTTTTGGCGGCTAATAGCCAATTGAACCAATTGCTCTCTTGCATTTTTGTCTTTGGTTAATATTTTACTTATAGCGATACTATCAACATTAAAGGACCAGGCAAGGCAAAAACCAACGATGATTAATATAACCTGCGTTTGTTTTTTGTACCACCCGGTACAACGTTGCATGGTTTCATCAAACCAGTCCTCCAACTTTAATTTAAACAGCGAGCTGTCTCTTCTCGCATCCGCAAATAGTAAACGCAGGTGACGAAGCGTTTCCGGTTTTACATGCAGGCTATTGTTCTGTAGTGCTTCACTTATAACAGTTGATTCGTTTGAGGTTCTGCCGTCATACTCATCGCCCCGTAACATTTGCATAATTGTTTGCGAAAAATTATGTGAATGCAAATACGTCGGCTTGCTAAACAATGTGTTTTCTCCAAGATATTTAATGGTTGGATGATCGTAAAAAGCTTTAATGAATGTCTCGTCCTTTCTAAATGGTTCGAAGAAACGGCCAAACAGATTTCCTATGGAATAAACAAACCCTATAATTCCGTTTTTCTCCCAAGACTTCATATCGGCATTTTCATCTTCCAACATCCTTCTAATTGCCCTAATTAATAATCTTGATCGCAGACAAAACCATTGGGCCAACATTTCCTGTATTATCGTGGCCAATAAACTATAAAGCAGGTAAACAAATACCAACCCTATAAAAACATCTAATGCAACATTGTTAAACATGGGTTGTGATTAGTAAAATTTTATTCTATGAATCCTATTTAAGGAGATATCTATTGCACTCCACCACTCCAAAACCATTTTAGTTCAGAAGTAAAAAACCATTTACTGTTACCATTTATTTTTTCTCCATTGTTAGTAAATCCGTCGTAGGCAAGTTGTACACCTGAAGCAACTTTGGTAATTGGTGCGCTACCTGTTCCTGGTTTAGAACGAATGTTTAATATTACCCTAGTTGTTACACTCCCTGGTTGTAATATTTTTTCAATTACTGGTTCACTGTCAGGTAAAGGGCTACCAGTAGCTAAGGCAATTAACTTATCAAGATCAACTTTGTTGCCGGGACAGGTTTTTAATGAATAAATTTCATGATGACCTATAATATGTTTTCTATCGATTGGAATGTTCCATCTGCTACAAATACCTACAACCATTTTACTACTACTTTCATACATTTCAGGGCTCCATTCACTATCATCATTGCCTTCATGTTCTATTCCAACAGTATAAAAATTTGGATTAATAAATCTGCCATTAACCGTAGGTTTAATAAAAGCCCAACTTGGGGAATTAACGCGGCCCGTATGCCATGCTGAATTCGTTTCAGCTACATATTGATGTACGTCGCCATTCTTACCAATTCCATAATGCGCTGAAACTTGTGAGACACGACTTTTGAACCAGCTATCAGTTCCTGCCAAAGTACCTTCCATTATATGTATTACCACTGCTTCTGGTCTGTAAATTTTTCGTCCAGGTGTGAAATTTGGACTCGGGATGTTGATAATATTCATAATGATATTTTATCCTTGTGCTAAAGTATTAGTGAAATTTGCTTCGTCGGGAACCGTTTCTGGCTGATCAATTGCCGGAAGGGTTGAATTTATTACTGTGGTAATCGGAATTGTTGCGGTGGTATTGACCGGGTCGACTTTTTTTATGTAAGTGTTGAAAACTCCTTCAATAAAATCCGCCCCGGAATATCCGATGGCAATTATCATTACAATGGACTCAGTGCTAAAGTTGCCATCTTTTGCAAGAGTGGGACCTTTAACAAGCATGCCGATAGCACCCGCAACAAATCCTATAAATAAACTTATGACCATCCTACTAACGCTGAATTGTTCCGATGGCTTACCAACATTAGCACTTAATGCATTTTCTTCATTGAATTTTTTGAGGCCAACTGCGGTTCTTACACCTTGACCTAAAGCCCCTAAAAGGCCGCCTGCAATTACATTATTAATTATTTCAGGAATAGTCATAGAAGGTTATTTAAATTGTTGAAGTTGAAATGCGATTCCTTAAAAATACTCCCCCCCACCTCTTGACGCAATAGCCATTTATAGCTATTTTACAGAAACATTAATCCTAATACCTACCGAATGTCACTTATACCTAACTCTTACCAGGAGCTTCTGGAGAAGGCTGGCAATTATGGCCAGTTAAATACCTACCAGTCAATTGAACTTATTAATAACCTTGGATTAGGCGGCTTACAATTGCATGCGCAGGCACCAGTATTTTATATCGTAGATTATACCACTAAAAAATATTTATTCATTGATCCCTCCTGTAAAAAATTGCTGGGGTATGATATTGAATTTCTATCAGAAGCCGGACTGATTTACTTTACCGGTCTTTGGAATAAGAATGATTTTACATGCATCAATGAGAAAGTGATCCCTGAGGCTATTTCTTTTTTGAAGCATAAGCCTGTTACTGAATACCCTAATTTTTCAGTCTCTTATAATTATAGGGTGCAGGCTGCTAACGGGCAATATCTTTCCGTAATGCAACGCTCCACCTATTTTTCTGTTTCAAATGATGGATGGCCCTTAGCAGCCGTCGGGTACATAGTTGACATTACCCACTTTAAAACGGACACAAGTTTGGTATTAACGATTGAGCACGTTGACCGAAATTTTACAACGCTTTCAAAAGTTCCGTTAGTAAAAAAAATATATTATCCGGATAAAGTAGACAGCATTTTAAGTAACAGAGAATTGGAGATTCTATCTGCGGTAAAACAAGGAATGGCTAGTAAGGAAATAGCGTCCAGGTTTTATTTGAGTTTAAATACCGTTAATAACCATAGAAAGAATATGCTCCAGAAACCAAAAACCAATACCAGTAATGAGCTAGTAGAATATGCAAGAAGTAATGGTCTTATTTAATTTGCGTGGCTATGTAATATTGAAAAAAATTAACGCTGTCTAATCTTCTTTATTAAAAGTCAAGTCTTCTCCACCAAATAAAACTGTGAAAAGATAAATTTGTCAGAACCCTTTGGCCAGGGCAAGCCTTTCAGTTTTTTTAGTAATTCAAACGATACAATATTTCCTACACGGCATTCGCCGCTCATAATGGCACCTTTTTCCACGAGTAATTTAATATCTATCGGCACTACTCTACTTTTATTAGCTTTTATTAATGGACCAATCTCACCAAAAATTTCCTGAGACATTTTTTCATCTCCATTAAGCCACGTGTTGGCGGGCAACTGTCCACGAATGCCCATAAGACCAGCATAAACTTTCGTGTTATTAATGGTAAAGCCGTTCTTGTTTTGCAACATATTTACGAGGGAGTTCCCAAAAACATTCATCCAATTCTGCACACAATTTCTA
>JANPPB010000029.1:0-2637 GCA_031428295.1 Segetibacter sp.
CTTTGGTGGCTGGACCAGCATAAACTACTTTGTTTTTCCGGGTATGACCGATAGTGTTGAAGAATACGAAGCCCTTAGAAAAGTTATCCGCGAAACCGGTTTAAAGATGATACAGTGGCGCAATTTTAATATTGATCCCGATTGGTACCTTGGTAAAATTAATATTACTGACACCGGCGAGGCGCTTGGCATTAAGCAACTGATGGAGCTGATACATGAAGAGTTTCCGGAGGTGAAGTTTGGTTATTTCAATCCACCCATGGAGCGCATCAAAGGAGATTTTCATGTAGACTTTGCCCGTCATTCATAAGCCTAACATTTAAATGTTGTGCGTCATAAAAAGGAAATTATATAATGAAAAGGAAATTATTTTTAGAAGCATTTTTGGGTGCTTTAGGAGCAAAAGAAATCATATGGACAGACGTTCAGCATGACAGAGTTTATGGAACTATTGTATATGACCCAATTGACGATGAAGAAAGACAAGACTTTGTATGGCATATGAATGAAGGTAATGTTCCAAGTGAAGAAGTAAGAAAGTTATTGTTTTTTCTTTCCGAAAACAATTTGATGGACATTGACAAGATAATTAAGCCGATTAATGAACTTAATATTGACTTCATCGAGAAAAATAAATTAGAAACAGTTTGGAATGACTTGTTCGATGTTGAAGTAAGAATGATTGATGATGGCGAAGAAACAGACAGATATTTTATTCACGACTGAACACATACTATCGCAAAACATCGGTTTTGCAATATGGTGGCTGATGAATATGTGCTTGGCGATTGTACTACTACTGAACTTTAATAATAAATTGAAATTGATGGAACACGAAATGCCACCACATCGGATTGCCCTTTCTGGTTTCGACTAACAAATCCAACTTCACTTTACATCTTACATGACCACCGAACTTATTTTGTTGTGTTTAATAGCATTTGCCGCAGGTTTTATTGATGCTCTTGTTGGTGGAGGAGGGTTGATACAAACACCGGCTGCGCTGGTTTTGCTTCCTCAATATGCTGTGGCAACGGTGATAGGAACGCTCAAAATTCCAGCTTTTTGTGGAACCAGTTTTGCTGCGGTTCAATATGCCCGAAAGGTTGATATGAACTGGAGACTACTGGGCATGATGACCATAATTGCAGGTATGGCCGCGTATGGCGGCTCTAAGCTTTTAAGCAGCATGCACAACGATTTTATGAAGCCGCTGCTGTTGGTTATACTTACCCTGGTGGCCATTTATACTTACTCAAAAAAGAACTTTGGCACGCATACGGAGAAGGACCATACAGTTAAAGAGCAAATTATTTATGGCATTCTCATTAGTATTGTTATTGGTTTTTATGATGGCTTTATCGGCCCCGGGGCCGGAAGTTTTCTCGTACTAACTTTTATAACGTTACTGGGTTTTGATTTTTTAAAAGCCAGTGCCAATGCTAAGCTGGTAAACATGGCAACCAACCTTGGCTCCATCATATTCTTCCTTGCCAGTGGACGAATATTGTTTGCCATTGCCATACCAATGGCGGTATGCAATGCCGTTGGCGGAGCACTCGGGGCCAGAATGGCCATCATGAAAGGCAACAAATTTATCAGGGTATTCTTCCTGGTAATTGTTATTGGTACCATCGTTCGTTTTGCCTACGATGTTTTCTTCAAACATTCTTAACCTTTTTTTATCTGCTATCTGGTGTACAGGCACGGTTGTACATGTAAATTCAACTGTAAACTGTAAACGGATCCAAGGCCTTAACTATATTTGTGATGAACAACATTTCGTACATGTCGCCTGCAATTGATAAAGGGAAAAATGTAAAAGCAAGTATTTACACTACGGTGGTGTGTTTACTGGTGTTTATTATTTTCTTCTTTGTAAAATGGACGTTACCAAATATTCCTCCTCCTCCATACGACGAAGGCATAGAAGTAAACCTGGGTAACAGCGATGAAGGCCTGGGAGATATTGCTCCGCAAGTACCTGGCGACCCAACCAACAACGACCAAACCAGTTACAGTCCACCTGCCACCTCGCAGCCGGTACAACAACAGGAGCAACCCATTAAAGGTGATGAGAATGAAGCCGATGATGCCCCTGCCGTGAATAACAATCCAAAACCTATTGTAAAAACTGCTATCGCAAAAAATACGGTTGAGAGTAAGCCCAAACCCAGCACACAACCGGTTTCGGTTAATCCAACACCTACACCCCCTAAACCAAAAGCAGTTTATAAAGGTGGCACTGCTTCGGGTACAGGAGGTAATAATGCAGATACCTATAATGGTGTTCGTAACCAGGGTATAGCCGGTGGCAATGGTGACCAGGGTAGTCCAAATGGAAGCCCCAATAGCGATAGTTACAAGGGCAATGGAGGCACGGGTAATAGTGGTGTAAGTATACGTAGCGGATTAGGTGGAAGGCGTTTTACCAAACTGCCTTCGTTTGAAGACGACTTTAACGAAAATGCTAAAGTAGCCGTGAATATAAAAGTAGATGCGGCTGGTAATGTAACGGCTGCAACTGTAAACCTGCAGGGTACTACAACCACTAATGCCCGTATACGTTCCATTGCTTTGCGAAAGGCCATGCAATTAAAACTTAATTCAGGTTCAGAGGACGAGCAATCAGGATCC
>JANPPB010000030.1:0-6356 GCA_031428295.1 Segetibacter sp.
ATGGTAAAGCCGTTCTTGTTTTGCAACATATTTACGAGGGAGTTCCCAAAAACATTCATCCAATTCTGCACACAATTTCTATAAGCTGCTTGGTGATCTGATCCTATACCAATTACTCCATTATCAATCTCTGTGTTTTCACCTGTGGGTGTAACCAGGCTCGTCATAAAGTTTGCGGCAAAAATGTTTCGCCCATCCTTTTGCCCCTGGTATTCAACTTTTATTTTTAAATGTATGGTTGTGTCGCCTACCCGGATTTGCTCATTTTTGAGATTGATTGCAGCGTTTATTCTTCCATTCTCCACAAGTTTTGTTTGAAACTGTTGAAGTGCATACAGAACAGTCGTATCCTGTAGAGCTGCGGGCAATGAGTTATGGGCGCTGCCCTTTTTTGTAGTTGTTTCATCAGCACAACCAATCATTACCAGGCTATATAATGCAACAGTAAATAGAATTTTCATTTAAGAAATTAAGGTTATTGATGATAGTACACTTTCATTATCCGGTATGCAGCCTTTCACTTTCTATAAGGATAACATCGCAAAATAAAAGCATACTATCATGCCCTAAGTGAAAACTTAAAATATTAATAAGACAATTGGGAAATTCAGCATTGCTAAGCGACTACGGGCAACTAATTAAAAAAAGCCTATCTGCTATAAAGTACAACGCAAAGAAAAATCAGGCGATTAAGTAAGATATAAATTAAATTTTATCAATACGGATCCAGGGCATTCCGGCTGCAGTTGCGGCGGTAGTACCTGCTTCTCCATCTTCAAACACCAGGCATTCTGAGGGCAAAACACCCAACAGTTCTGCTGCTTTTAAAAACGGATCAGGATATGGTTTACCTCTTTCGGATTCGTCGGCACAAACCAATACTTCCACAAAATCAGCTATCCCCAAAACCTCCAGCGTTTTTTCAATCATCTTTCTTGAACCCCCTGAAACCACACCTATTTTATAATTTCCAGCACTGGCTTTTAAATGATTTACCACAAACGAAATGGGTTGGGTAGTATGAATGTAATCGTTGTAAAACAGTTCTGATTTTAATTGCTCAAAAACTAATGGATCAAAATTTACCTGGTATTTTTTATTGATCTCTTGCACTACTTCGGGTATGGGCAGCCCGGCAAAATCATCTATGATCTGCGGATCGATTGTTACATTTTGTTGTAAAGCCACCTGTACGTATGTGTCTTTATGGGCAAGCATATTATCAGCCAAAGTACCATCACAATCGTACAACATTGCCTTGTACGGCCCCGCTGCTTTCTCAGTTAAAATCTCCAGTTTGTTCTGTGCCATCACTATTTTTATTTTTTTAATACTGCAAATAAACTTTAAAAATCCGGCACAGGTACAAACAAAAAAGACCGCCTTTTTACGACAGTCTTGTATACAAAAATATGAATGACTATACCAGGTTTTTTTTGATGTAGTCTATGCTCTTTTTAATGCTTACAAAAGGATCACCCGGGGTTTGATCCTGTTCTACAAAAAAGTATTTTAAACCCGCAGTAGCAGATGCATCTAATATTTTTTTAAAATCTATAACTCCTGAGCCTACTTCGGTAAAGTTACGCTTGGCAGTGTTATCCATATCTTTTAAATGGAACAATGGAAAACGTCCCGGGTGTTGCTCAAATAATGCATTGGCATCTTTACCCGCTTTATTTACCCAATACAAATCGAGTTCCATCTTAACAAGGTTCTTATCGGATTCTGTTAAAAGTACATCGTAGGGCATCTGGTTGTTCTGTGCTACAAACTCAAAATCGTGATTGTGGTAGCACAATTGAATACCATTTTTCTTGCAGCGTTCACCTGCTTTATTCAATTGTTCTGCTATGTATTTGTAATGATCCAATCCACCCCTTTCACTCTCAAACAGGTAAGCACACACCATGTATTTAATGCCCACTTTAGAGGCATCGTCAACGGCTTTGTCCCAGTTGTGAAGTATAGTTCCTTCAGTTGGCTTTCCATTGGTCAATTGCTCGCCAAGCATGTAATGACTGCTGGGCATAGACAGGTTGTTTTGTGCAAGCAAGGTTTTAAATGCTTCAGGCTCCATTCCATAAAACTTCATACTGCCTGTGTAAGTAGCACCTTCAAGCACCTTAAAGCCAAGTTGAGAAACTTTGGCCAGTGAGCCTGCAACATCTTTACTCATGGCTTCGCGAATGGTATACAATTGCAGGCCTATGGGCCTTTGCTTAAAGAAAAAATCTTCAGGGGTAAATAGCGCGCCGGCTGTAAGTACAGAACCAGCTTTTAAAAATGAACGCCTCGTTGTCATAAATGGAAATTTTAAGTGTAAAAACATTTAGATTAATGAACTAAATGTATGTGTAATTCATCAAAACGTTTTCTCAATTTTGTATTGTTGCCAAAGAGCTGTAAGGCCATTTGCAATAAGAGCAAACAACTCAACTTTTTACATCTTGTTGTACGAAGCGTCAATAATTCTCCCTGCTAACACTCAATAAACAAAAATGCCATGGGTTAAAGCACTATTGTATTGTATGCTTTAATTAAGGTTGAATTTTTACAATTGCATTTCAGGCAATACCACTCTAAAAGTTGAGCCTTCGCCCAATT
The DNA here is from genome assembly GCA_031428295.1 of Segetibacter sp. GTDB lineage: Bacteria > Bacteroidota > Bacteroidia > Chitinophagales > Chitinophagaceae > Segetibacter. The sequence continues at coordinate 2,608 of JANPPB010000030.1, forward strand.
TCGATTCTATGGTGCAGGTACCATGAAGACTTTTAATTAGGTGCATTGCCAGTGACAAGCCAAAGCCATAACCTTGTTCTCCATTGGTACCTTCTGTTGTATTGGTACTACCGGTTAAAATATGTTCAATAGCAGCAGGAGAAAGTCCCACACCTGTATCTGAAACAGCTATGTGCAATGTATGATCTTCATCTGTAACAATAAGCTTAAGGTCGATGGTTATTGCACCGTTTGCCGAGGTAAACTTAATGGCATTCGAAATAAGGTTGCCCGTTATCTGTAGCAGCTTATTCTTCAAGAATGGAATAGTATCTGAATCGGGTGAGGTTTGGATAAGAAACCGGAGATTTTTGCTGATTGTTTGCGGAAGATATAATTTCTCAAGCTTCTCCTTAAAGGCCAATAAGTTCAGTTCGTTTTGCTTGATTTCGCTTTCAATATGGAGCTTTTTATCCACCCTTAGTATTTCATCAGCAAGCTCTAATATGGAATGGCTGCTTTTTTGAATCAGGCTGATGAATTTTAATACTTCCTCCAGCTTGTTGTTAACGCCCTGATTACTTACCATTTGTGCTAAACTAATAATTCCGTTTAGAGGACTCCTGATATCATGAGCAACTTTTATCCTGGCATCCCCCGACTCTTTCAATTTTAATTTTAATAATTCAATTACTTTAATTGAGTTGATGCGGTTTACAATCTCATCCGCTACAATAGTTAAGAGTTCAATTTTTTCGGGCTGTAAAGTTTTGAGACTTTTATCCATAACGCACAATGCACCCAGGCTGTGACCATCATCAGACTTTAAAGGCACCCCAAAATAATAACGCAGTTTGGGCTCCCCTTTTATGTAATACTGATCTTTAAAACGATCATCTTCTGCAAGGTCTGGCACCTCAAATGAATCGCCTCCTGCAATGGTATACTGGCAAACAGAATCTTCTCTTGGCATTTGTTCCAATAACATGCCATGACTTGAAATTGTCCATTGCGTATATGAGTCGATCAAATTAAAAAGCGAAATATCTGTACCCGATACTTTGGCTGCAAGTTTTGTGAGGTCTTTGAAGTTTTCCTGAAGGCTTGAATAATCCAGATCAAACTCAGTTAGAGCCAATAAGCGTTCAAACTCATTTTCAGGAATTGGCAGATCCATTTTCATAATAACATAGTTTAGCTATAGGTTACAGCGGTTGCTAAGTTACAAGTTTGCAGTTGAAACGAGGGAAGGTGCAGAATAATATGAAGGCGGATAATTAAATTTTAATTAATTGACCTGCAATATTTTAATGTTAAAATAATCTGGCATTATCACTAAAATTTCTTTTAACGCTACTCTCTTTGTCTATAATGTCATAAAAATTTTCTATGTATTTGACCATATCTTTTTTTTCCCGATTACTTAGCATGTGGCAGTTCTCTATAACCTGCAACATTTCCTTCTTTTTCTCCTGAAAAGTATTAACGACGGACCTTAGTTCATCCATAGTTCGTGGAAACCCACGGTACAACCGCTCCCTAACATTTTTGATAGTAGTATACTCCTCAGAGGGAATAGCGTAAGGAGCATTAACAATACCTGAATAATCAAAATCGTAAGGAACTGGCATTGGCCTGGCCAAAGTATCATTTGTAGGAACAAGCAACCTAATGTTGTGTCGTGCCGTAACGGACCAGTCAGTATTCCCAATCATGTATTCAAAAATACTTACAAGAGTAATATGCATGCGGTCGGCTTGTTCGGTTCTGAAAGTGCCTGTTCTCTTGTTTACATACCCATTTCGCATTGCCACATCGCTTATATCTTCAATTACAAAAGCATGTTGCGTATAAGTACCTACTTTTTTACGACTGTCTATGTATGTTATACGTAACAGGCGTGCTCTAAAACTTAAGGGAGTTAGCAAATTATACATCTTGTAAACCAGGTATTCCTTCAACAACAATTTTTCATCGAACGTGCTGTTTCTACACCCACCAACGAGTTTCATTTTTTTTAATCCTGATAGCCGGGGAGAAAGCGTTGTTTTAAAGTTTAGTTCAAGCGTAGCAATATCACAAATAGATCTCCTCATATTACCACGCATTCGTAAATTAATGTTCTCACTTATTGCGGTAGTATCGTTTTCTTTAAGTATGATGTCGGCGGGTATCCATACAGGCTTGTTACGGGTGCTGCGCAGCTTTTTAATATCAGTAATGATGGTGGTTTGTACCACACCGGTATCTGCAAAAAAACTGCCTGTTGTTAGGTTTGAGGACTGGGCTCGTAAAAAGTAATTGTGACCGAACAGAAGGATCCACGCAAAAAGTACGGGCCTTATAAGTTTCATGTGTTTGAGTTTATTTTTAAAACAAAGGGTAAAGTATGAAGGTAAATTTATAGATACAAGAAATAACACAGTCGTCAGTACGAAAAATTAATCTGGAATATCTACTGATAGCAAACAAGTTCAAAATTGCTAAAAATCCAGGCCGGCATCCTGAACCTATTGTAAAATTTCCCCGAAAAAATGGTGGACTTGCTGATAATCATATGAAAGTTGCACTGAAAACCAGACTTCCCATTTCATCATTTCTCCTTAATAAAAAAAGGCTAACCTTTAAGACCGTCTCCATAATTTAAGTTATGTAAAGAGCAGTTATTTCATTGCCTCATGTATTACCTCACCTACGCAGCCATTGGGCATTTGTATGTGCAACAGCGCAGATATTGTAGCTGCAATATCTGTCATATAAGTTGTACGGTTGGTCTTTCCCGGTTTAATTCCCCAGCCATAAAACACCAAAGGAATATGCGAATCATAAGGGTTCCAAAGGCCATGGGTTGTACCTCCTGTTAAAAAACCTTCTATATATTGTGGATGAAGAATAAGTTGTATTTGCCCCGAACGCGATGGATAATACCCGTTGATAATCATTTTTCTGATGGTCGCTTCTAATGGAATCGTTTGCACATCCTTTATTTCGAATGCCATTGCCACGCCAGGCTGCTTCAGCATAAAACTGATAACAAAATCTTTTACATCCTGCATTTTTGAAGGCGATTCAATTAAACGGGTATTTAACTCTACCTGGTAATTAGAGATATCCAACACCAGTCCGGTCTTATTAAATTTATCTTTGAGCGCTGCATTTAAATTATCAATTACGGTGCTTGGGTTTAATACTCCTCCCGGCATTTTATTGTCTTTTACAAATTGTGGTACATGTGCAGCACCATGATCAGCCGTAAGAAATGTGGTGTATTGATCTTTACCCACTTTGACATCTAAAAAGTCAAGCAACTCTCCCAGCTCTTTATCCAGCCTAAGAAAAATATCTTCTGCTTCTATGGAGTTTGGTCCGAAGGCATGACCCACATAATCGGTACTCGAAAAACTTACAGCCAACAGGTCAGTAATAGCATCGCTGCCCAGTTGCTCGTTGTTTACTGCAGCCTTTGCCATTTCTATGGTAAATGAATTACCAAAGGGAGTTGTTGGTAATACGGCATAATTTGTTGCGACAAATTTTGAAAAATCATAAGGAAATTTTTTTGCATCAGCACCATAAGGCTTGCCTTCATAATTGTTTTCGTCGGAGGTGCTTTGTACATACGTGTCTAAAGGATACATGGTGTTCCAACCCTGCTTATAATAAACATCGGGTAACTTTTTAGCATTCAAATCTTTTACCCACTTAGGCAAATCGGTCATATAGAATGTTGAGGTAATCCAATCGCCGGTCTTTGAATCGTACCAATAAGC